>JBEPXW010000158.1:0-5150 GCA_041641715.1 Pseudomonadota bacterium | reverse complement strand
GCGGCGCCGCCACTCTAGCCGCGCCGCGCGCCCGGTCAACCGCGACCCCTCGCGGACGATCTGGCACGGCACTTGCTTCGTGTTTCCCCGGGCGGCCGCGATGGCTGCGCCCCGGAGAAGCTGGTAGAGAGTGAGGGATAGTAAATGTTTCGTAACGAGGCTGGCGGTAGCGGTGGTAACAGCATCGACCTGGCGCACTATCGACTGGGGCGCGGTGACGAAATGATCCATCGCGAAATTCGCGCCCTGTTCAGCTACTGGGAGTGCCTGCGCGGCAACCGCCCGTGCCCGGAGCGCACCGAGGTCGACCCGCGCGACATCGAGTCCGACGCGCGCCACCTTTTCGTGCTCGAGGACCTCGGACAGGGCAACATCCGCTTCCGCCTGGCCGGCAGCGGTCTCCTGGACGCCTTCGGCTTCGACCTGCGCGGCATGAGCGCGCGGGCGATCATGGAGGGCCGCTCGCGCGAGAGCTTCGTCGCCATGATCTCCGAGAGCATCGCCGAGCCGGGCGTCGGCTATGCCCGCCTGATGGCGCCCGACGGCGAGTCGGTCTGGGAGGTGGTGCTCCTGCCGCTGCGCGGCAGCTTCGGGACCATCGACCGGGTGATCGGCTGCCTGCACCCGGTCACCGGCCGCGCGCCGGAGCCGGGCCCCGTGCCGCTGCGCTTCACCATCGAGACCATGTCGATCCAGCCCGTCATGGCCGACGAGGCCGGGCAGGGGACGCCCGAGCCCGTCGCCGGCTTCGCCGAGGAGCAGGCACCCTTCGAGCTCGCTGAGCGCCGCGGCCTGCGCTCCATCGAGGGCGGCGGCCGCAAGGGCGAGCGCAGCGGGGGCGAGGCGCCGAAACTGAAGGTCGTCAAGAAAAAGGACTGACCGGGCGCGCCGGTCCGCCGCCGGAAGGCCGGGATCATTCGCCTTCCGCGCCGGCGGCCCTAGCGACGAACCCCGCAAGCTCGCCGTACCCCGTCCAGCGCTTCTCGAAGCCGAGGCCCAGCCGCTCCGCCGCGGCGCGGGCCTTTGCCTCCAGCGCCGGGTCCTCGGTCTGGGCGAGGTAGACCACCTTCTCGTAGTTGCCGAAGATCATCGGCAGGAGGTCCGGGTGGCGGTCGAGGCCGAGGCCCTTCCAGATCAGCGTGTCGAACTGCCGGGCAAGGAAGTCGGTGAGGTAGAACGCGCCGATTTCGCCGCCCTCCGTTCGCTCCGCGAAGGCGGCGTTGCCCTCGAAGAAGCTGTAGCAATGCGGTCCATCGATGCGCTCGACGCCCTCCTCGGCGCAGACCTTGTCCAGGAGACCCCCGGTGCCGCAGTCGCCGTAGCCGATCAGGATCCGGCCGTAGCCGCGCTCGCGCGCCTCGCGAACCTTGGCGCGGACGGCCTCGGGGATCCTCTGCGGCACGTTGTGGAGCTTCGCGGGCAGGCAGGTCAGGTCGACGTGGTTCCAGCCGTTCAGCCGCGTCAGCGCCAGGATCTCGCGCGCCAGCGCGCCGCAGGCGACGACCAGGACGCGCCCCCCGGCGCCACCGCGCGGGGCGGCGAGGCCGTCCTCGGTCAGCCGGTCGTAATCAAGGCGCATGGCACACTCCACCGTGGCGACCCGTCCCATCCTGTCCGGCAGATAGGCGGAGCCGAGGGGCCGGGCAATGCCGGGCGGGCTCGCAGGCACCGCCGGTCGCCGACCTTCGCACGCGTGCAATGGGGGTCAAATTATTGAAAAGGCGATATACTTCCGAAAAGGCTTCCCGAAGCGCGTGCGAAGGCTGCCCGCGGGCGCCGGTCGCGCGCCCGCCCGGAGCCGTCTCACCCGCCGGCGGCCAGCCTGTTATGCTTCTTCTGCATGAAGGTCTTGGCCGTCTCGACCGCCACCGCCGCGTCGCGGCAATAGGCGTCGGCGCCGATGGCCTTGCCGAACTCCTCGTTGAGCGGCGCGCCGCCGACGAGCACGACGTACTCGTCGCGGATGCCCTTCTCCTTCATGGCGTCGATCACGACCTTCATGTAGGGCATGGTGGTGGTCAGCAGCGCCGACATGCCGAGGATGTCGGGCTGCTCGGCCTCCAGCGCCTCGAGATACTTCTCGACGGGGTTGTTGATGCCGATATCGATGACCTCGAAGCCGGCGCCCTCCAGCATCATCGAGACGAGGTTCTTGCCGATGTCGTGGATGTCGCCCTTGACCGTGCCGATCACCATCTTGCCGACGCGCGGCGCCCCGGTCTCGGCCAGCAGCGGCTTCAGGATCGCCATGCCCGCCTTCATGGAATTGGCGGCGAGCAGGACCTCCGGCACGAACAGGATGCCGTCGCGGAAGTCGATGCCGACGATCCGCATGCCCTCGACCAGCGCCTTGGTCAGGATGTCGTAGGGCTGCCAGCCGCGCTCGAGCAGGATGTTGACGCCCTCGATGATCTCGTCCTTGAGACCGTCATAGAGGTCGTCGTGCATCTGTTGCACGAGTTCATCGTCGTCAAGCTCGCTCAGGACGATGTCTTCGCCGTCATCGGACATGTCGCTTTCCCCTGTGCCCGGTTTAGCTCGCTTTCCGGTTCTCCCTACAGGGAAATACTTGAGATTCCGGGCTTCCGATCAAATAGAAACGTCATCCGCGGCCCTTAAACCGACGGCGCGGCCCGGCGGCGGCCCCGTCGGCCGCGCTGCTGCGCCGCCCCGCCCGTGCCGTCATCGGGGGAGGAGAAGGGGCCGATCCGGCTCTCGATCTCCTCGAGCGCGGGCGGCGGTCCGGCCGGCCGCGATTCCAGCGCCGCGCGCATGGGGCGCAGGTGATCCGCCGTGGTGCCGCAGCAGCCGCCGATCAGCCGCGCGCCCGCGTCGCGGGCGAGGCAGGCGTACTCGGCCATCAGCTCCGGTGTGCCGTCGTAGTGCACGTGCCCGTCGACGAATTTCGGGATTCCGGCGTTGGCCTTGGCGATGATCGCCGCCCCGGGCGCCGCCCGGGAGAGGCCGAGGACCGTGCGCAGGAGGTCGGACGCGCCGGTGCCGCAGTTCGCGCCGAAGGCCACGGGCGGCGTCGGAAGGGACTGGACGAAGGCGGCGAAGGCCTCGCTCGTGACGCCCATCATGGTGCGCCCGGCGGTGTCGAAGCTGAGCGTCGCGCACCAGGGAGCGCCGAGTTCCGCCGCCGCCTCGGCGACGGCGCGCAGCTCCTCAGTGGAGGAGACGGTCTCGGCCCAGGCGACGTCCGCACCGCCCTCCATCAGCCCGGCGATCTGCTCGCGGAACGCCGCGACCGCGTCGGCGCGGGAGAGGGCGCCCACCGGCTCCATGATCTCGCCGGTCGGGCCGACGGAGCCCGCCACCGCCACCGGCCGCCCGGTCTCCCCGGCGCATTCGCGGGCGATCCGGGCCGCGGCGGCGGCGAGCTCGCGCGCGCGATCCTCGGCCTCGTGCAGCTTCAGCCGGTAGCGCGAGGCGCCGAACGAGTTCGTGAGGATCACGTCCGCCCCGGCCTCGACGAAGCCCCGGTGTAGCGCGCGGATCTTCTCCGGCGCGTCGACGTTCCAGAACTCCGGCGCGTCGCCGGCCGTCAGCCCCATGGCGAAGAGGTTGGTGCCCGTCGCCCCGTCAAGCATGAGCCAGGGGCGCTCGCCGAGCAGCCGGGTGAGAAGGTCGGACATGGCGCCGGTTTCCCTGCGATTCGGGACCTTACGGAGGATTGCACACTGAAGGGCCGCCGATCACGGGAAAATACGGCCGTGTCGGCTCAGGCCGGCGCCCCCGTGCTGGCGAGGTCGTTGATCCGCCGCACCATCGCCTTAAGCCCGTTCGAGCGCTGCGAAGAGAGGTGGCTCTCGAGGTCGAGCCGCCCCAGCTCCTCCTGCGCGTCGATCCTCGGCACGTCGCCCAGCGGCTGGCCGCAATAGAGCGCGCGCAGGATCGCGATCAGCCCGCGCACGATCATGGCGTCCGAGTCGCCCTGGAAGTAGAGGCAGTCCTCGCCGCCGCCGTTTGCCTTGATCTCGGGCACCAGCCAGACCTGGCTGACGCAGCCGTCGACCTTGGTCTCGCGGGTCTTCTGGTCGTCCGGAAGCGGCGTCATCGAGCGGCCGAGCTCGATGACGTAGCGGTAGCGGTCCTCCCAGTCGTCGAACAGCTCGAAGTTGTCGACGATCTCCTCGAACTCCTCAGAGACGGCCATTCGCTTCTCCCGTCCGGGGCGCTCGCTGGCGGCATGCGCAGCCCCCGGCCCTGCGCCGGTGCCGTGCGGCCCGCATATTTGCACTTTTATTTCCCTTCCGGATATGGCCATTTCCGTCGGAAAACTCAACCGGGAGGGACCGTCCATGCCACGCTATGCCGCGCTTGCCGCCCTTGCGGCCCTGCTCGCACTCGGGGGCTGCTCGCTGTTCGGCTCGGACGACGAGGAGCCGGAGGCGGCGGCGGAGCAGGCGCCCGAGCCGAGCTACGACTCCGTCGACGAGGTCGCGCATATCGAGATCGGCCGCACCCGGGATGGCCTCGTCATCACCGCCTACGGCGTCACGCCGACCCTCGGCTACGCCGCGCCCGAGCTGCGCCTGCGCCGCGACGGCGCGCCGGGACCCGAAGGTTATCTCGACTTCGACTTCGTTGCCCGCGTGCCGGCCGAGCCGGTGGCCACCGCCGACACGTCGCCGCGCGCCCGCATGATCCGCGCCGACTACTTGATCCCGCTCCGGCAACTCCGGGGCGCGCGCGGCTTCCGCATCCACGCCGCCGAGGGCGGCATGATGATGAACTTCTGAGCCCTCAGGCCACCTCGATCAGCTCGACGCCGCCGGGCCGCGCCACCAGCCCCAGCTCGCCGGCGACGATCCGGAGCGCGTCCTCGCCGAAAACCTCGCGCCGCCAGCCCTTGAGGAGCGGCAGGTCGGGCTCGTCCTCGCCGGCCAGCGCCTCGAGATCGGCGCTCGACGCGATCAGCTTCGAGGCGACGCCCAGGTGGTCGGCCCGGGCCTTGAGAAAGACCTTGAGCATGTCCGCCACCGCCGCCGAGCCGGGGCGTCGCTGCGGCGGCGGCGGCAGGGTGGGGCGCTGGTCCGGCGGGCAGGCCTCGCCCTCCGCGACCGCGGCCAGAAGCCGCTCCGCCGCCTCGCCCCTGCGCACGTCGCGCGGCAGGAGGCGCAGCTTGCCGAGCTCCTCCGCCGACT
>JBEPXW010000157.1:0-5150 GCA_041641715.1 Pseudomonadota bacterium | reverse complement strand
GTCCTCGGCGACGAGGACCACCGTGGCGCCGAAGCGGATCGTCGCCCCGGTCATCTTCGAGGGGTCGATCACATCGGCGCGGCTGATGAGCGACTCGAGCTCCTTGATGCGGCTCTCGATGAAGCCCTGGCGGTCCTTCGCCGTGTGGTACTCGGCGTTCTCCGAGAGGTCGCCGTGCCCGCGCGCCTCGGCGATGGCGTCGATGATCGCCGGGCGCTCCTTCTCCTTGAGCGTCTTGAGCTCGGCGACGAGCGCCTCGTAGCCGCCCCTCGTCATCGGAACCTTTTCCATTGGTCCCCCAGTCGGCAGACAAAGTGTCAATGAAACACCAGACCGCGCCCTTTCAGGCGCGGCCCCGGTCCGTACAAGAGTCGAACATAGAGGCGGGTGCGGCGGACCGCAAGGCCGTGCTAGGGCGCCGGGTCACCGGCCTGCGGTCACCGGCCGGCGGGCACCGGCTCGGCGGCCTTGAGGCGGCGGGCGTAATCCTGGAGGGGGGCGACTTCGAGGTCGCCCTCCTTCAGGTTCTCGATCGCCCGTGCCGCGGCGACCGCGCCGGCTGCGGTGGTGTAATAGGGGGTCTTCATCGCCAGCGCCGTGGCCCGGATGTCGAAGCTGTCGCGCACCGCCTGGGCGCCCTCGGTGGTGTTCATCACCACCGCCACCAACCCGTCCTTCATGCGGTCGACGATGTTCGGCCGCCCCTCGTAGACCTTGTTGACCCGCTCGGCCGGGATGCCGCGGGCATTGAGGAAGTCGCAGGTGCCGCCCGTGGCGATCAGCCGGAATCCGAGCCGGTCGAGCGTGGCTGCGGCCTCGACGATCGCCTCCTTGTCGGCGTCACGCACCGAGACGAAGGCGGTGCCGGACTCGGGCAGCGGCGTGCCGGCGCCGAGCTGGCTCTTGAGGAAGGCGCGGGCGAAGCCGCGGTCGATCCCCATGACCTCGCCCGTGGAGCGCATCTCCGGGCCGAGGATGGTGTCGACGCCGGGGAAGCGGGCAAAGGGCAGCACCGCCTCCTTGACGGCGATGTGGGAAGTCTCCGGGTCGGTCAGGCGGAAGCCGGCGAGCGCCTCGCCCGCCATGACGCGCGCGGCGATCGAGGCGATCGGCGAGTAGGTCGCCTTGGCGACGAAGGGCACCGTGCGCGAGGCGCGCGGGTTGACCTCGAGCACGTAGACGTCGTCGCGCTTGATGGCGAACTGGACGTTCATCAGGCCCTTGACGTCGAGGCCGCGGGCGAGCGCCTCGGTCTGCCGGCGGAGCTCCGCGATCATGGCGGGTCCGAGGCTGTGCGGCGGCAGCGAGCAGGCCGAGTCGCCCGAGTGGATGCCGGCCTCCTCGATATGCTCCATGATGCCGGCGACGTGGACGGAGGCGCCGTCGGCGAGGGCATCCACGTCCACCTCGACCGCGCCGGCGAGGTAGCTATCGATCAGCACCGGCGAGGCGCCGGAGACCACCACCGCCTCGTTGATGTAGCGGCGGAGCTCGGCGTCGTCGCGGACGATCTCCATGGCGCGGCCGCCGAGCACGTAGGACGGGCGGATCACCACCGGGTAGCCCACCTCCGCGGCGATCTGGAACGCCTCCTCCGGGGAGCGGGCGATGCCGTTGCGCGGCTGGCGGAGCCCGAGCTCGTTCAGGAGGCGCTGGAACCGCGCGCGGTCCTCGGCGAGGTCGATGGCGTCGGGGGCGGTGCCGAGGATCGGGATGCCCGCCGCCTCAAGCCCGCGGGCGAGCTTGAGCGGCGTCTGGCCGCCGAACTGGACGATGACGCCGAGGAGCGTGCCGGCCTCCTGCTCGGCCCGGAGGATCTCGAGCGTGTGCTCGAGGGTCAGCGGCTCGAAATAGAGCCGGTCGGAGGTGTCGTAGTCGGTCGAGACGGTCTCCGGGTTGCAGTTGACCATCACCGTCTCGAAGCCGGCCTCGGTCAGCGCGAAGCAGGCGTGGCAGCAGCAATAGTCGAACTCGATCCCCTGGCCGATGCGGTTCGGGCCCCCGCCGAGGATGGCCACCTTCGTGCGATCGGTGGGCCGCGCCTCGCACTCGGCGCCGCCGAGGGCGTCCGCCTCGTAGGTCGAGTACATGTAGGGCGTAACCGCCTCGAACTCGGCGGCGCAGGTGTCGATGCGCTTGAACACGGACGTGACGCCGAGGGCGTGGCGGATGCGGCGCACGCCCTCCTCCTCGAGCCCGGCGAGATGGGCGAGGCGGGCGTCGGAGAAGCCGAGCTGCTTGAGGCGGCGCAGCGCGGCGGCGTCCTCGGGCAGGCCGTTGGCACGGATGCGTTCCTCCTCGGCGACGATCTCGTGGATGCGGGCGAGGAACCAGGGGTCGTAATGGGTCGCCGCCTGGATGTCGTCGAGCGAGAGCCCCTCGCGCATGGCCTGGGCGATGACGCGGATGCGGTCGGGTGTCTGGCGGCTGAGCGCGGCGGTCACCGCGCGCTTCTTCTCCTCGGGCCGCTGGCCCGGCGAGAGGCCGTCGATGGCGATCTCGTCGAGGCCGGAGAGGCCGGTCTCGAGCGATGACAGCGCCTTCTGCAGCGATTCGTGGAAGGTGCGGCCGATCGCCATGGCCTCGCCCACCGACTTCATGGCGGTGGTGAGCTCGGGGATGGAGCCGGGGAATTTCTCGAAGGCGAAGCGCGGGATCTTGGTGACGACGTAGTCGATGGTCGGCTCGAAGCTCGCGGGCGTCACGCCGGTGATGTCGTTGGTGAGCTCGTCGAGCGTGTAGCCGACGGCAAGTTTGGCGGCGACCTTGGCGATGGGGAAGCCGGTGGCCTTCGAGGCCAGCGCCGAGGAGCGGGAGACGCGCGGGTTCATCTCGATCACCACCATCCGGCCCGTCTCCGGCTGGATGGCGAACTGCACGTTGGAGCCCCCGGTCTCCACCCCGATCTCGCGCAGCACCGCGATCGAGGCGTTGCGCATCCGCTGGTACTCGCGGTCTGTGAGCGTCAGGGCGGGGGCGACGGTGATCGAGTCGCCGGTGTGCACGCCCATCGGGTCGACGTTTTCGATCGAGCAGATGATGATGGCGTTGTCCGCGCGGTCGCGGACCACCTCCATCTCGAACTCCTTCCAGCCGAGGAGCGACTCGTCGATGAGGATCTGGCCGACCGGTGAGGCCTCGAGGCCCGAGCGGCAGATGCGCTCGTAGTCCTCGCGGTTGTAGGCGACGCCGCCGCCGGTGCCGCCCAGCGTGTAGGCCGGGCGGATGATCGCGGGCAGGCCGACATGCGAGAGTGCCTCGACGGCGCGGCGCAGGCCCTCGCGGATGTCCGGCTTGCCGTTCGCCCCCTTCGGCGCGGTGACAATGGTGGCGGCGGGGGATTCGAGGCCGATGCGGTCCATCGCCTCGCGGAACTTCTCGCGGTCCTCGGCCATCTCGATGGCGGCGCGGTTGGCGCCGATGAGCTCGACGCCGAACTTCTCCAGCACGCCCATGTCGGCGAGCGCCATCGCCGTGTTGAGCCCGGTCTGGCCGCCCATGGTGGGCAGGAGCGCGTCCGGGCGCTCGCGCTCGATGATCTTCGCCACCACCTCGGGCGTGATCGGCTCGACATAAGTGGCGTCGGCCATCTCCGGGTCGGTCATGATGGTGGCGGGGTTGGAGTTCACCAGGATGACCCGGTAGCCCTCCTCCCTGAGCGCCTTCACCGCCTGGGTGCCGGAGTAGTCGAACTCGCAGGCCTGTCCGATGACGATGGGCCCCGCGCCGATGATCATGATCGAGGCGATGTCGGTGCGTTTCGGCATGGACCTTCCCTGGCGATGGGCAGGGCCCGGGCGCGGGCGAAGCCGGCCGGGCCGAGGGCGTTATAGCGATCCTGCGGACGCGCGCAAGGAAGGGAAAGCGCATGCCGGCGCCGAACCGGGGCGCGGGTGCCGTAATGAAACTTTAGTAAAATTCGCTTTTTTCTTTCGCGATTCGCTGGGCATACTCGGCCCCGTGTACGCGTAGGAGGGCGCTTATGGACAGTATTCTCCCGGGACAGGTGCTCTCCGAGATCGAGCGGATTCGGCGGGACCGCCGCCGCGCGCGCAGCCGGCACCTCGTGGTCTCCGGCCCACGCAAGCACCGGATCATGGAACTGACGGCGGACGGCTTCGTCATCGAGGCGGACGGCCGGCCGCATCTCAGGGGCTATGTCGACATCCTGAACGGCGAGGAGCGAATCGCCCGCCGCCTGGCGCAGTTCGCCTGGGCCCACGACGGCCTCGTCGGCTACGAGTTCAAGCACGACGCCGGTCGGCGCGAGACGCCGCCGGACTATGTCGAGCCCGAGCGACGCGGCCTGATCGGCCCGCCGGACGCGGAGGCGCCGTGACTCTGCCCCTCGTCCGCGCCATCGACCATTTCGTGCTGACCTGCGGCGACGTCGAGGCCACCGTCGCCTTCTACGAGCGGGCGCTGGGCATGACGGCCGAGACCTTCGCCGGGGGGCGCCGCGCGCTCTCCTTCGGCGACCAGAAGATCAACCTGCACCAGGCGGGGGCGGAGTTCACGCCGCGCGCCGAGCGGCCTGTGCCGGGCGCGGGCGATTTCTGCCTGCTCTCGGACGTGCCGGTGGCCGAGGTCGCCGAGCACCTCGCCATGCTGGGCATCGACGTGATCGAGGGGCCGGTGGAGAAGACCGGCGCCACGGGGCCGCTGACCTCGATCTATTTCCGCGACCCGGACGGCAATCTGGTGGAGGTTTCCAACCCGGCCTGAGGCGACCCGGCCGCGGACGGGACGCATCGCATGTGGAGCTATCTCGCGCCCCTGTTCCGGCTTTTCCTGCGCTTCATTGCGTCTTGCGCGGTGGTCGTGTCCGTGTTCCTGCTCGAGAAGCTCTTCCTCGGCACGGAGCTGATCGGTTTCGCCGTGTTCGCCGTCCTGGGCATTCATCTGCTTCGTGTAGCCAAAACGGATATAACGCTCTGAAGCATCGAACGGAGCAGCCATGGCACGCAATCTCGACCCGAGGGCGGTGGGCCCGCAGACGCTGGCGATCCATGCGGGGGAGGCGCCCGACCCGGCGACCGGCGCCTCGAGCCCCAGCATCGTCATGTCCTCGACCTTCGTCACCGCGAAGCCCGAGGGCTTCTCGGCGCACGAGCTGACCGGGGAGAGCCCGTTCATCTACACCCGCTGGG
>JBEPXW010000156.1:0-5159 GCA_041641715.1 Pseudomonadota bacterium | reverse complement strand
ACGGTCGCGCTCGGCGGCACCGGCAACGACGGCTACGTGCTGCCCACCATCTTCGACGACGTCGACCCCGACGACCCGCTGGCGCGCGAGGAGATCTTCGGCCCCGTGCTCTCCGTCATCACGGTGGCGAGCGCCGAGGAGGCGGTGGCGGTCGCCAACGACACCGAGTACGGGCTCGCTGCCTCAGTCTTCTCGGCCAACGGCAAGAAGGCGCTCCGGGCGGCACGGGCGATCCGGGCCGGCACCGTCACGGTCAACTGCTACGGCGAGGGCGACGTGACCACCCCATTCGGCGGCTACAAGAAGTCCGGCTTCGGCGGCCGCGACAAGTCGCTCCACGCCCACGACCAGTACACCGAGCTGAAGACCATCTGGATCGACCTCTCCGACCAGGCTCCGGGAGAGGCGGTGGATTGACCCGGGTCACCCGCCTCCCGAAGGACCCCGGGCCGGCCGGCTGGAACGCGCTCCTCCCCGCAGCGCCGCCGGCCCGGGGGCTCGATGAGCGCATCACCGCCGACTGGCTGGTGATCGGCGCCGGCTTCGCCGGGCTGGCCTCGGCGCGCCGCCTGAGCCAGCTCCGCCCGGGCGACCGGATCGTGCTGCTCGAGGCGAGCCGCGTCGGCGAGGGGCCGGCCGGGCGCAACTCCGGCTTCATGATCGACCTGCCCCACGAGCTCGCCGCGAACGGCTATGCCGGCGCCGCCCAGCGGGACTTGCGGCAGATCCGCATGAACCGCGCCGCCATCGAGTTCGCAGCGGAGGCGGCGGAGGAATACGGTCTCTCGCGGGAGGCGTTCAGCCGCGACGGCAAGGTCAACGCCGCCGCGACCGAGGGCGGGCTCGCGCACAACGTCGCGTATGCCCGCCACCTCGCAAGCCTCGGCGAGCCGTACGAGCTTCTCGACGCTCAAGCGATGCGCGCGCTCACCGGGTCCGACTACTATCTAGGCGGGCTGCGCACGCCGGGCGCGGCCATTATCCAGCCCGCCATGTTCGTGCGCGGCGTCGCCGAGGGCCTCGCACCGCAGTTGGACATCTACGAGAACAGCCCCGTGACCGCGCTCACCCGCGACGGCCCGGACTGGCGGGCCGAGACGCCGGAGGGCGCCGTCACCGCGCCGAGGGTCATCCTCGGCGTCAACGGCCACGCCGAGAGCTTCGGTTTCTTCAAGCGCCGGCTGATGCACGTCCATCTCTACGCCTCCATGACGCGGGCGCTGACGCGCGACGAGGTGAAGCGCCTTGGCGGCGCGGCGCGCTGGGGCCTGACGCCGGCCGACCCGATGGGCACGACCGCCCGGCGCATCTCCGGCACCGGCGGCGACCGCATCGTCGTGCGCAACCGCGTGACCTACGACCCCTCGATGGAGATCAGCGAGGGCCGCATTGGCGCGATGGGCCGCAGCCACGACGCCAGCTTCGCCGCGCGCTTCCCCATGCTGGCGGGAGTCGGGATGGAATACCGCTGGGCCGGCCGCCTCTGCCTCAGCTGGAACGGCGTCGCGGCCTTTGGCGAGGTCGCCGACGGCGTGTTCGCGGCCTGCTGCCAGAACGGCCTCGGTGTGGCCCGCGGCACCGCCGCCGGCATGCTGGCGGCCGAGCTGGCGGCGCAGGGAAACAATCCGTTGGTTGCCGAGATGCTGGCCCAGGACGCGCCCAGCCCGCTGCCCCCGGAGCCCCTCGCCTCGATCGGCGCCGCAGTGACCCTGCGCTGGAAGGAATGGCGCGCCGGGCGCGAGGTGTAAGGGCCCGTTAACCATAGATCCTGTGCAACTCAAGACCCCAATGAAATCAATAAGCTGAGCGCCCGTGCAATGTGCACGGGACTCAAGGCGCGGGATCAATACTCCTCGTTGAGCGCGTCCGCGGCCGGGATCTCGCGTTCGCGGCGGGCGATGTAGTCGCGCAGCGCCTCTTCCTTCGCGGGGTCGAGCGCCGGCTTCTCGTACTCCTTCAGCATCTGCCGGGCCCGCTCGAGGGCGCGCGCCGTGATGTCCTTCGAGCCGTCCGCCATCCACTGCTCGTAGGCGTTGTTGTCGAAGAGCTTCGGCATATAGAAGGCGCGCTCGAAGTTGGCCAAAGTATGCGCGTGCCCCAGATAGTGCCCGCCCGGCCCGATGTCGCGCACGGCGGCGAGCGCCTCGTCGAAGTCGTCCCAGCGGATCCCCTCGGCCATGCGGTGGCCCATGGCGCAGACATCGGCATCGACCACGAACTTGGCGACCGAGCAGTGCATCCCCGCCTCGTTCCAGCCGGCCGAGTGCCAGATGTAGTTGGCCCCCGCCATCAGCGCGGCCATCATGGTCGTGGCGCTCTCGTACCCCGCTTGCGCGTCGAGGGTCTTGGCGCCGCCGAGCGTGTTCGAGGTGCGCCAGGGCACGCCGTAATGGCGCGCCATCTGGCCGATCATGAAGTTCATCAGGCTGATCTCGGGCGTCCCCGCCATCGGCGCCCCCGAGGCCATGGAGACGGTCGACAGGTAGTGCCCGTAGATCGCCGGCGTGCCCTTCCGGACGACCTGGGTATAGGCGAGCGCGCTGAGCGCCTCGGCGTTCAGCTGCGCCACCGCCGGCGCCGTCGAGGCCGGCGTGTTGGCGCCCCCGAGCACGAATGGCGAGCATAAGACCGGCTGGTTCCGCCGCGCGAAGGCCCGCATGGCCCCCAGCATGGTGGCGTCCCACACCAGCGGCGAGTTCCCGTTGCAGTTGCCCGTCACTACCGGGTGCGTCGCCATGAACTCGGCGCCGAACAGGAGCGCGCACATGTCGAGGACGTCCTCGGCATTCCGCCCCGACGTCGTCATGCCCATGAACGTCTTGTCCGAGTGCTTCATCGACGAGTAGGTGATCCTCAGATGCCGGTGCGAGACGGGATGATCCATCGGCTCGACGATGTGGTGCGCCGAGGAATGCAGCGCCGGCGACATGTGCGCCAGCTTGTGGAACATCGCCAGGTCCGCGAGCGTCGGGTTCCGCCGCACGTCGTCGAGGTCGCGCAGATAAGGCGCCCCAGTCATCGGTACGAAGATCGAGTGCGGCCCGCCAAGCGCGACGTTCTTCCGCGGATCTCGTGCGTGACAGGTGATTTCCGCGGGGATCGTGGCGATCAACTCCCGCACCAAGCCGCGATCGAGATGGACCCGCTCGTCGCGCACCTCGGCACCGGCGCGCTTCCAGTGATCGAGGGCGACCGGATCGCGGAAGACGACCCCGACCTCCTCAAGAATATCCATGGAGGCACGATCGATCCGTTCGACCTGCTCGGGAGTCATCGGCTCGACCACTGGCAGGTTCCGGGTCAAGCCCGGCAGCATATCGACCTTGGGCGCGCAGCGGAGATCGCGCCGGGCATGTCGCCCGCCCCGGCGTGCGGATACCTTCGCCTCCATGGCAGGCTTCCCTGTTAGTATACAATGTGTGCACAATACACGTACGAAGAGCGCGAGCAAGCCGAATCCATGACCATGCCGCTGGACGCGTTGGCGGGCCGTCGCGTCGACAGCGCTTTGCGGTAGTTCCAAGCACCACGTCGCCTGTATGTCACTGACGACGGTGGGCGACGAGTTGCCCGAAGGCATCCCCGCGATAAAGTCGCAGGTTGATGGCATTGAGCCGGGATGCGCCGATTAGGGAAGCAGGACGGTTCGGTTCTGGCCGCCGCGATTGAAGCCTGCGACGAGCGTAGTGCGGGGGTAAGGGGGATCGGGCGGCAAGTAATCGCTTGCGGTACAATGTATCCGCGGCGTTAGTCGAAGTCGGCGGTGAAAACGCGGTGCGGCGATGCGTCTCGAGGGAAAGGTGGCGCTTGTGGCAGGCGGGCGTTCGGGCATTGGCCGGGCCATCGCTCGCCGGTTGCGCGATGAAGGTGCAACGGTCATCAGCGCGCAGCGCGGTGAAGACAAGGAAGTCGGCGGGATTTCGGCCGATTTGGCCGATCCTGAGGCGTTTCGCCACGAGATTGGGCGCATTCATCCGGTGGCTCGCACCGGAAGCCCCGAAGAGGTGGCCGCCCTTGTTGCCTTTCGCGCCGCGGCCGAGGCCGGCTTCATAACCGGGCAGGTCTACATGGTGGACGGGGGCGAACGGCCAAGCTGAGCTTGCCCTGAACAGCAGAGCCTAAGGAGTCCCTGTTCAGCTGCAAAGGCGGCCAGGCCCTAGAGTTGGTAGGTCTTTTCGGCTCTGCTTCGCGGTAGCTCCACAGCATGCGGTGGTCGATGCGGCTCTGAAGGTGACCGCCGACGATGCGCGCGAGGGCATGCCTGAGGTCGACGTGCGGGTTCAAGTCGCTTAGCCGGCCGGTGCTGACAAGCTCGGTCGTAGCACGATCCACGCCGAAGCTGCGCGGGGAGGGATCAATGACGTTTCACCCTTCGACTCCTGACCTTGACGCCATGTTCGCAAGGCCGCCAAGGCCGCCTCTCAGCCTGGCGACGGAGCGTCTCGAATTCGACCCGTTTCGGCCCTTTGGGTTCACCCCAAGAGTCGGTCTAATGTGGTCCGTCAACATCGCAGATCTCAGAGAACGTTGGATTCCTGTTCCTCTCGCTGCACCAACCTTCTTTGACGTCAGCAGAGTGAGCCGAGGCGCATTTGGCGCGCATCGGCGCTTGACGCTTCATGCGCTTATTCTTGGAATGTTATCTTTGCGCTTGTGCCTCACACAGCAACCCGGCAAGTGCGGTGTCGAGAACTCGAGCTCCTTCTGTTTCGAGCCGGAAAACCCGCTCGTTTAGCCACCAGCGCATCGCCGTGCCTTGCGCTACGGACATCAACAGCCAAGCCGCGGCATCGGGGTTGATGTCCTGTCGCAGTTCGCCACGCCGCTGACCTTCGGCGATAATCTGCTCGAGGCGGGCGTGGAACCGCCCTGCCACCTCGGCGAGGCCGGCGCGAAGCGCCGCGTTGTTCCGGTGAAGCGCGCGCGTGAAAAGGATAGCCGGCAGGGCCGGCAGGCGCGCCATCAGTTCGAGTTGGGCCGTGATCAGCGCGCCGAGCTGGGCCGGAGCGCCCTCCGTGGTTGACAACGCGCTACGCCAGGCCTCTTGCATATGCTCGCCGACGAAGCCTGCCAGAGCCCGCCACATCTCGGCCTTGCCGCCGGGAAAATGGCGGTAAAGGGCCGGCTCCGAGATTCCAAGTCGCGACGCAAGCGCGCGG
>JBEPXW010000155.1:1600-5163 GCA_041641715.1 Pseudomonadota bacterium | reverse complement strand
GGCGGAAGTTGACGGCGAGGTCGAGCGCCTCCGGCCCGGCCGCGCGCAGGGCCTCGAGCCGCGCGTCCGTCAGCGTTTCGGCCGCCGCGACCAGCGCGCCTCCCGACGCCGAGGTCAACGCCACCGGCGTGCCGATCCTGAGATCGGCGCGGGCGCGGGCGAGGCGCTCCTGCGCGCTCAGCGAGAGCGGCGATGGGGGCTGCGGCGATTGGGACTGCGAGTCGGGCATCGTTCTCGGCAACCTCGTCAGGGCGGTGCTGATAGCAATATATGGGTCGGGGCGCCAGAATACCCGCGCCTTTCGTAACAACCCGGCCCTGTCGCACACAGATCGGTGAGATTCTGACAAGAAACTTGGCGAGGCGGCCGACGGGGACAATAACTGCGGCAAAAGCCGTTCCGGCACGTGGAGGCACCGACATGGCCGTAGCCCGAAAGATTCTCCTGGTCGATGACGACGCGGACCTGCGCGAAGCGCTGGCCGACCAGCTCATGATGATCGACGAGTTCGACGTCTACGAGGCCGAGGACGGCCACCAGTCGCTCGAGCGCGTCAAGCACGAGATGCACGACCTCGTCATCCTGGACGTCGGCCTGCCCGACCTCGACGGGCGCGAGGTCTGCCGGCTGATGCGCAAGCAGGGCGTGAAGTGCCCCATCGTCATGCTCACGGGGCACGCCACCGACTCGGACACCATCCTCGGCCTCGACTCGGGCGCCAACGACTACGTCGCGAAGCCGTTCAAGTTCCCGGTGCTGCTCGCCCGAATCCGCGCCCAGCTGCGCCAGCACGAACAGTCCGAGGATGCCGTCTTCGCCATCGGCCCCTACCACTTCCGCCCCGGCGCGAAGCTGCTGGTCGACGAGAACGAGCGCAAGATCCGGCTGACCGAGAAGGAGACCAACATCCTCAATTTCCTCTACCGCTCGGGCGGGCGCACGGTGGAGCGCGAGGTTCTGCTGCGCGAGGTCTGGGGCTACAACGCCGGCGTCACCACGCACACGCTCGAGACCCACATCTACCGGCTGCGCCAGAAGATCGAGCCCGACCCGGCCCAGGCGACGATTCTCATCACGGACGCGGGCGGATACCGGCTCGCGTCGTGAGCGGGGTGCCCTTGAAGGGGGTGCCCCCCGACCCTAAATCTTCCTCAGGCAGCGGCTATTCCCCCCCGAACCCGCCGCTGCCAAGCGGATGGGGCCCCCCTCACCTCATCCGCGGCCCGCCCGAAACGGGCACGCGCCCGGTGCTTCGCGCACCGGGCGCGTTTTTTCCCCGGCGGCCCGGATCCGCGGGCTTGAGCGCCGCACCCGCCTCGTCCATTCTCGCCGGCCGTCACGGGAGGGAAGCAGGCATGACGCTGACGATCGCGACCTGGAACATCAACTCGGTCCGGCTGAGGGAAGGCCTGGTCGCCGCCTTCCTCGAGGCCGAGGCTCCCGACATCCTCTGCCTGCAGGAGACCAAGACCCCGGCGGAGAAGTTCCCGCGCGAGGCCTTCGCCGGGCTCGGCTACGACCAGCTCCTGGTCCGCGGCGATAAGGGCTACAACGGCGTCGCGATCCTCGCGCGCGTGCCCCTCGAGGAGGCCGGCCACGTGGACTTCGCCGGCCGCGGCGACGCCCGCCACATCGCGGCGCGGCTGCCCGGCGGGCCGGTCCTGCATAACTTCTACGTCCCCGCCGGCGGCGACGTGCCGGACCCGGACGAGAACCCGAAATTCGCCCACAAGCTCGCCTTCGTCGACGAGATGGCGGACTGGGGCTCGGCGCTCGACGGCCCTGCAATCCTCGTCGGCGACCTCAACATCGCGCCCATGGAGGAGGACGTCTGGTCGCACCGGCAGCTCCTCAAGGTGGTGAGCCACACGCCGGTCGAGGTCGAGAAGCTCGGCCGGGCGCAGGACGCCGGCGCCTGGCGCGACGTGACGCGGGCGCACATCCCGCCGCCGGAGAAGGTCTATTCCTGGTGGTCCTACCGCGCGCGCGACTGGGCGGCCTCGGACCGGGGGCGGCGGCTCGACCACGTCTGGACCCGCGGCGGCGTCAGGGACGTACCCGGCTCGAGCCGGGTGCTGCGCGACTGGCGCGGCGCCGAGAAGCCCTCAGACCACGTGCCGGTGCTGGCGAGCTTCGATCTCTAATGATCAGTCGGCTATTGCTTCTGTCCGCTGATCAATCCGGTTCCGGTCTCACCGGTGCCTTCGCTTGCGTAATAGTCTTCGAGAACATCCCGCTCGTCGAAGGAGAGCGTTACCATGGTATGTTCGGATTCCGATCCACCCAAAAGCGGGCCAACAATTGGAATGAAGTTCTGCGGCTGCATCTGCACCTGAACGTACGAGTAGGACAGCTGCGACGTGCCATCTGCACTCCGGATGTGATTGCTCGGCGGTCCAAGTTCAGCGAGAACCTCTGCCTTTCTTGTCTCGCCGACCTGGAAGCCCTCAAGTTCAGACTGATCGACCTTTGTCCCGTGCGCCGCGCAAGCTCCTAGTGCAACGGCACACATAACCAGAATAAATCTCATACCCCCCCCAGTCGTTCGATACCTTCAGGGAAGCTGAAAAAGGCTGACCACAAAGTCAATACAGAATACATTGCATCGGCAGCACCCGGCCATACGTGCAGCATAGGAACCACAAAGGCGAACAGGGACCCCAACCCCCTCTGGAGTCTCAGAAGCCGGCCGAGGACCGGCAATCAGCAGCGTCCAGTGCTGCGTAGGCCCTACCGCTCCGGCTCCTCGATGCGGAACAGCCTCGGGTCGAGCTCGACGTTGGCGCGCGTCTCGCTCAGCGCCACCGTCGTCGTCAGACCCTGCGCGTCGACCACGACCCACTGCTGCAGCTCGAGCGGGTTGTCGTTAAAGATCATCGTGATCGAACCCTGGTCCGGGTTGTCCGGGTCAATGGCCTTGATGCGAATCTTGCCGCCGCCGCGCTCGACGGATTGCACCGCCCCCTCCTTGCGCAGGTCGACGCGCTCGCGCAGCAGGAGGTCGAGCGGGGTCTTGCTGAGCGGATAGCGGTCGAGCGTGTTCATCCGCGTGTCGTAGACACCGACCCAGAAGCCGTCGGCGACGACGAGGCCGGGGTTCGGCGGCTCGTACTCGAAGCGCAGGCGGCCCGGGCGGCGCAGGTAGAACTGGCCCTCCGAGGTCTCCCCGTCGGGGCCGACCTGGACGAAGCTGCCCTCGAGCGTGTCGATGCCGTTGAGGTAGTTCGAGATGCGCGCGAGGTCGCGCATGTCCGTGCCCGAGAGCTGCTGGGCGGCGGCCGGCAGGCCGGCCGCGAGCGCGGCGGCAAAGGCGCCGAGGATGAGCGTGCGTCTGAACATGGGTCTCACTTCGCTGTCGGTTCCGGTCGTGGAACGGCCCGGGCCACCCTTTCCGGTCATCTAGGCCGTCGGCCGCGCCATCACAAGCGCGTCATCGCTGCAGCCTCTGAACGCGGCCGGGGCCGCCTTCGTTCCGCAGGGCTTGGCCGGACCGGGCGGCACCGGGGCGCCGCCTAGCGCTCGGCGATCAGGATCTCGCGCTTGCCGACGGCGTTGGCCGGGCT
>JBEPXW010000155.1:0-1590 GCA_041641715.1 Pseudomonadota bacterium | reverse complement strand
GGGCTGACCACGCCCTCGGTCTCCATCTGCTCCACCAGCCGCGCCGCCTTGTTGTAGCCGATTGCGAGCTTCCTCTGGATGTAGCTGGTCGAGCACTTGCGGTCGCGCGCCACGATGGCCACGGCCTTGTCGTAGAGCGAGGCCTCGTCGTCGCCGCTCGTGCCGAGGCCGAGCTTCTCGTCGACCAGCGCCTGGCTCTCGTCGTCGCCGCCCTCGGTGATCTCGTCGAGATACTCGGGCCGGCCGAGCTCGCGCAGATGGCCGACCACCTCCTCCACCTCGTCGTCCGAGACGAAGGGCCCGTGCACGCGCGTGATGCGCCCGCCGCCGGCCATGTAGAGCATGTCGCCCTGGCCGAGCAGCTGCTCGGCCCCCTGCTCGCCGAGGATCGTGCGGCTGTCGATCTTGGACGTCACCTGGAACGAGATCCGGGTCGGGAAGTTCGCCTTGATGGTGCCGGTGATGACGTCCACCGAGGGGCGCTGGGTGGCCATGATCAGGTGGATGCCGGAGGCCCGCGCCATCTGCGCGAGGCGCTGGATGCAGGCCTCGATCTCCTTGCCCGCCACCATCATCAGGTCGGCCATCTCGTCGACGACGACGACGATGAAGGGCAGCTCCTCGGGCGTCATCTCCTCGGTCTCGTAGACCGGCTCGCCCGTCTCGTCGTCGAAGCCGGTCTGAACCGTGCGCCGGAACGCCTCGCCCTTGGCCAGCGCCTCGCGGACGCGGGCGTTGTAGCCGTCGATGTTGCGCACGCCGAGCTTCGACATCTTGCGGTAGCGCTCCTCCATCTCGGCGACGACCCATTTCAAGGCGACGACCGCCTTCTTCGGGTCGGTGACCACCGGCGCCAAAAGGTGCGGGATGCCGTCATAGACCGAGAGCTCCAGCATCTTCGGGTCGATCATGATGACCCGGCACTGCTGCGGGCTGAGCCGGTAGAGGAGCGAGAGGATCATGGTGTTGATCGCCACCGACTTGCCCGAGCCGGTGGTGCCCGCGATCAGCAGGTGCGGCATCCGGGCGAGGTTCACCACGATCGGCGAGCCCGAGATGTCCTTGCCGAGGGCGAGCGCCAGCTTCACCTGGCTGTCGCCGTAGGAGGGGCTCTCGAAGAGTTCGCGCAGGAACACCGTCTCTCGCTCGGCGTTAGGCAGCTCGATGCCGATGACCGAGCGGCCGGGCACGGTGGAGACGCGGGCGGCGAGCGCGGACATCGACCGCGCGATGTCGTCGGCGAGCCCGATGATGCGGCTGGCCTTGAGGCCGGGCGCCGGCTCGAGCTCGTAGAGCGTGACCACGGGGCCGGGCTTTACCGCGGTGATCTCGCCCCTCACGCCGTAGTCCTCGAGCACCGTCTCGAGCATGCGCGCGTTCTCCTGCAGCGCGGTCGAGGACATGGCCGGGCGCGAGACGGGCACCGCCTTCTGCAGGAGCGTCAGGGGCGGCGCGTCGTAGGCCTGCGCCTCGTTCAGGTTCTCGAACAGCATCGGCTGCTGCTCCTGCCGGGCGCGGCGGCTCATCTTCTGCGGCTTCTGGGCGGGCTGGCTGACCGGCCCGGCTGGCGGCTCGGCGCTGTGGACGAGG
>JBEPXW010000154.1:0-5168 GCA_041641715.1 Pseudomonadota bacterium | reverse complement strand
CCGAGACCGCCGCCCGAGATGGCGCGGTCGGTCGTCGAGGTGCCGCAAGCCGCGAGCAACGCAAGGCCAAGGCCGAGGGTCATCGCCGTCCGGAATTTCGTCATCGTTTCGCTCCTCGCTCAGGGTTGTACCGGGTTATACGCGGCCCTGAGAGAAGACCGGCGCGGCAGGTTGGCAATTTCGGCGCTCCGAGAGGAGCAAGGCGCCTAGCCAACCTCGTAATGCGTGATCCGGCGGGGATCGGCCTTCGCCGCCTCCACCCAGCGCACCACCGCCGGGTGGGCCAGGAGCTCGCGGAGGTAGTGGGCGACGCCCTCGGCGGACAGGTCGTACTCCTCGAAGCGCAGCGCCACGGGTGCGTAGAAGGCGTCCGCGGCCGAAAACGCCGGCCCGCCGAGCCACGGCCCCCCTGTCGAGGTCAGCGCCCAGGCCCAGAGCTGCGCCACCCTCGCCGCATCGGCGACAACCGCCTCCGGCAGCGCGGGGTGCGGCGCCGGCACCCGATGAACGTTCATCGGGCAGGATGCCCGCAGCGCAGCAAATCCCGAATGCATCTCCGCCGCCAGCGCCCGCGCCACGAGGCGGTGCCGCGGATCGGCGGGCCAGATTCCGACCGCCGGATGGCGCTCGTTGAGCGTCTCGGCGATGGCGAGCGTGTCCCAGACCGTGCATTGCCGGCCGCCCTCGTCCCACTCGACCATCGGCACGGTGCGCGCCGGGGCCTTGGCCCGCTGGTAGGCGTCGAAGGCCGGATCGTACATCGGCACAGGCCGCTCCTCGAAGGGAAGGTCGAAGGCGGCGAGCAGCAGCCAGCCGCGCATGGACCAGCTGGAATAGGCCTTGTCGCCGGTGTAGATGCGGTACATGCGGCTTCCCCGGGCCGGCGCAGTGTGCGCCCTCCGGCGCCTCAATTCCACGGGATCGCCGGCGAGGCAAGCGCCCTGTCCCGCGGGATCAGCCGTGCGCCGCGCCGTGCCCGCCGCGCGGGTCCATCATGCCCTCCTTCACGCCGAGGCGGATCAGGGCGACGTTCACCGGGTAGGCGGCGAAGAGGCCGAGGCTCAGCGACAGGATGAGCGACGTCCAGAACAACGCCTCGCCGATGGTCGCGTCTCCGGCGAGAAGGAGGTCCGAGCCGATAGCGACAATCTCCATTACCGCGATGCTGGGCGTCTCGGCGAAAAAAGCGTCGCGCATGGCGACGGGGAAGGAGACGCCCTCCTGCATCAGCGGCCCCACCGTCAGCGCATAGCCCGCCACGTAGGCGAGCGCGAAGGTCGTCGCCGCCACCCACATGGTGCTGAGCGACAACAAACCCGCCGCAATGACGATGCCGGCGATCTCGCCCATGCCGCAGCCGGAGTAGCAGTGCGCCACCGAGCGGAACGAGCGGCGCCAGATCGAGTCGCGCCTGATCTCCTTCCTCCCGGTGTACCAGTAGACCGCGAGACCGAGCGGCCCCGAATAGAGGACGGTCAGGCCCCAGACGACCTTCATCAGCCCCATCAGATGCGCATTCGGCCCGCGCAGGTCCCGCACCGCCACGGCGAGGCACGGCAGCATGACCGCCGCCCAGAGAACCAGCGCCTCCGGGCCGGAAACAATTCCGCGAACCGTCTCGACCATCCTGTCTTCCTTTCCGGACGAACTCCGCGCCCCAAGCACGCAGACAGCAACGACGCCGCGCCCGCGCCGTTCCGCCCGGCCGAAGCGCAGGAACGGAGAGACAGGACCCGGAGGCCGCCGGTCCCCCCCGATCAGGGTTCGTCGCACTCCCGCGCGATCACCGCCCGGATCACGCCCTCGACGGTGTCGGCCCCCGAGTTACGGGCGCGGGCCCCGTTCAGGTCGCGCAGGATCAGAGAGAGGAGCCGCGTGTCGGCGTCACCGGCGGTGGACCGGTCCAGCCGCACCATGCAATCGGCCTTGTGGGCCGACTGCGGGTCGCTGCGGTAACGGTAATACTCGTAATGCAAGACGGTCGAGATGAAGTTTTCCTTCTGGTAATCGACCAGCCTATCGAACTCGTCGAGGCTCAGCGCCGAAGCGGTCGACACGGTCGCGACAAACAGACAGCATGACGTCATCGCTCCCGCGAGCCACCGTTTCACGACCATAAAGCTGCACCTCTCCGCCCATCGTTCCCTGCGACATCCATTCGGCCGGCTCGGCCTCAGTCGGATATCGCCGGCATTTTGTTTGACCTGTGCGGGATCTTATTCGTTCGCAACAGGTTATTGCACGATGACCCCTCACCGTCGCCCATGTCACACTATACCGGAAGCCGGGATCGTTCGAGTCCCGAATGGCCCGCTGCACTGCCGCGGATGGCCGGCTCAGCCGGGCCGGCGCGGTGCCATCGGCGCCAGGACCGGCGCGCCGCCCGAACCCGCCGGATTCTCCGCCGGGCTCGCCACGCTCGCCATGCTCGACGCGACGCGGCGGGACACCGGCAGCGGCGAGGCCCCGGCGGTCCCGTCCGGCCCCATCACCGCAGCAGCGATCTCGGTTTCGTCCGCGCTTCCGGGCTGGCCGTTGGCCTTGCGCAATTCCGCTATCTGGGCGGCGAGGAAGGCCAGCATCTCGCCCTCGCCCATCGGCCGGTCGTTGAAGCCGCTGACCGTCACCAGCACCAGCCGCCCGCTGACCTCGGTGAAGGCCCGCCAGAAGCGGGGCGCGAGGATCGAGTCGCCGCCCTGCGCCTGCGCCTCCTCGATCAGGACGTAGAGCGCGCCGTTCACGCGCCGCATGGTGACGATCTCGCCGGGCGCGGACCCGTCCCCGCGGCCCAGCAGCCGTCCCCCGGCCCTGGTGTCGAGCAGTGCCTCGAAGGCCGGCAGCGCGCCCGGCTCCTCACCGAACGCGGCCTCGCCCGAGACCGTGACCGTCAGGATTCCCGGGAAGGCACGCGGCAGGCGGTCACCGCTCTCGCCATTCGCCAACGCCGCCTGCTGCTCGCCCATGCAGTCCGCGACGAGCACGAAGGCCGAGCGCCGGCTGACGGCGATCGACTCCTCGTCGAGGCAATACCCCTTCGGAGGCTCCACGGCGACCTCGCGGCCCTTCGCGGCGAAGAGAGCGCGCTTCTCGCCCCGCTCGAGCACGGCGAAGCCCCGCTTGCCCTGCTGCCGCTCGATCTCCGCCTCGCGCGCGCTGAACCCGGCCGACTCGCACCCGGCCAGCACGAGACCGGCGAACATCGCCAAGACCAGCGCCTGGACCGGCCCGTGGACCGGCCCGAGGCGTTTCAGCTGCCGTGTGCGGGTCATGGCTCCGTCGATCGCTCAGAGATCGGCGTAGACGTGGCGCTCCCCGTCCTTGCCGGGGTGGGTGACCGCCCCGTCCTTGGTCGACCCGACGAGCTGGGCGTACTTCCAGAGCGCTCCCGCGCCGTAGAGCGTCTCGCGTGGGCCGGCCCAGGCCTTGCGCCGCTCGCGCAGCTCCTTGGCCGTGAGCTTCACCTTCAGCGTGCCCTTGCGCGCGTCGATCTGGATGATGTCGCCATCCTTGAGCAGCCCGATGGGCCCGCCAACTGCGGCCTCCGGGCCCACATGGCCGATGCAGAAGCCCCGCGTCGCGCCGGAGAAGCGCCCGTCGGTGATCAGCGCCACCTTGCCGCCCATGCCCTGGCCCGAGATCGCGGCCGTGGTCGCCAGCATCTCGCGCATGCCGGGGCCGCCCTTCGGGCCCTCGTTGCGAATGACGATGACCTCGCCCTCCTTGTAGTCGCGGCGCTTGACGGCGTCGAACGCCTCCTCCTCGGAGTCGAAGACCCGCGCCGGACCCTCGAACTTCAGCTTCTTGATCCCGGCGACCTTCACGATCGCCCCCTCGGGCGCCAGGTTGCCCTTGAGGCCCACGACGCCGCCCCAGGTCGAGAGCGGCTTCTCGATCGGGTGGATGACCTTGCCGTCGGCCTCGCCCTCGATCTCCTCGAGGTTCTCGGCGACCGTCTTGCCCGTCACCGTGATGCAGTCACCGTGCAGGAAACCGGCGCGCAGGAGTTCCTTCATCACTACGGGGATGCCACCCACGTCGTAGAGATCCTTGGCGATGTACTTGCCGCCCGGCTTCAGGTCGACGAAGTAGGGCGTCGTGCGGAAGATGTCGCAGACGTCGAGCAGGTCGAACCGGATGCCGCACTCGTGCGCGATCGCCGGCAGGTGCAGCCCGCCATTGGTGGAGCCGCCCGTGCAGGCTACCACCCGCGCCGCGTTCTCGAGCGCCTTCGGTGTGACGATGTCGCGCGGCCGGATGTTCTTCGCCAGCAGATCCATCGCCGCGCGCCCGCTCGCCTCGGCGTACTGGTCGCGGCTCTCGTAAGGGGCCGGCGCGCCGGAGGAGTTCGGCAGCGCCAGCCCGATCGCCTCGGCGACGCAGGCCATGGTGTTCGCCGTGAACTGCCCGCCGCAAGCCCCGGCCGAGGGGCAGGCCACCGCCTCCAGTTTCCTGAGCGCGCAGTCCGACAGCGTCCCCGCCTGGTGCTGGCCGACCGCCTCGAACACGTCCTGCACGGTGACGTCGCGCCCCTCGTAGCGCCCGGGCAGGATCGAGCCGCCATAGAGGAAGACCGACGGCACGTTCAGCCGCACCATCGCCATCATCATCCCCGGCAGGCTCTTGTCGCAGCCCGCGAGCCCGACCAGCGCGTCGTAGGCATGCCCGCGCATGGTCAGCTCCACCGTGTCGGTGATCGCCTCGCGGCTGACCAGCGAGGAGCGCATCCCCTCGTGGCCCATGGCGATGCCGTCGGTGACGGTGATGGTGGTGAACTCGCGCGGCGTGCCGGAGCCTTCCTGCACGCCCAGCTTCACCGCTTGCGCCTGCCGGCTCAGCGCGATGTTGCAGGGCGCGGCCTCGTTCCAGCAGGTGGCCACCCCGACAAAGGGGCGGTGGATCTCCTCGTCGGAGAGCCCCATGGCGTAGAGATACGACCGGTTCGGCGCGCGCTGCGGCCCCTCGGTCACGTGTCGGCTTGGCAGCCTCTTCTTGTCGAACGTCCTCGCGTCCATGCCCTTCAGCGCCTCCCCCGAAGCGATCTCGTGAATCGTGTGCCGCGGACCCTAACGAGCGGCCCGGTGCGTTTCCAGCGGTTATGGGCCCCTCTTTCGCCGGCCGGAAGGGAAAAATTGGCCCTGGGGGCAGAAATCATCGGACCGATTGACTAG
>JBEPXW010000153.1:0-5200 GCA_041641715.1 Pseudomonadota bacterium | reverse complement strand
GGGACATACCCGTCGAGGAGTATCTCGAGGAGGTCGCCGCCGCCGTCACCGAGATTTGCCCGGAGGCGCCCCGGATCCACCTGTCCGGCTTCTCCTTCGGAGGCCTCGTCGCGGCGGCGACGGCGGTGGCGCTGGGGCCGCGGGCGGGCTCGCTCTCGATGATCGGCGGCGCCGGGTACGGGCCGCCGACGAACCGGGGCTTCACGCTCGAGAGCCGGCGACGGCTGGCGAAGCGCCTCGGCCGTGCGCCCACCCGACAGGAGCTCCGCGACATGCACGCCGAGAACCTCGGCAAGCTGATGATCTGGGATCGTTCGAAGATCGACGACTGGGCCATAGACATGCAGCTCCGCAACGTCGAGCGCACCCGCTTCGATTCACGTCGACTGAGCTGGTCCGGCGATACGCCCGCCCTCGTCGGCCGCCTCGGCTGCCCCGTGGCGGTGATCTACGGCGAGCACGACGCCGCCGCGATCCCGCCGCCGGAGCAGCGCTTCGCGCTCTGCCGCGCGGCGAAGCCGGACGTGGAGACGCACCTGATCCCCGGCTGCGGCCACTGGGCCATGTACGAGGCGCCCGAGGCGGTCAACGCGCTCCTGCTCGACTTCCACGGCCGGGCCTGTCAGCCTGACGCCGCAAAAGGGAGGACCACGGCATGAAGATCGCCGTTCTCGACGACTACCAGAACGTCGCCCGCGACATGGCCGACTGGAGCCGGATCGAGGCCGAGCACGAGATCACCTTCTTCGGCCAGCCCTACGAGGGGCTGGAGGATTTCGCCAGGCGCCTCGAGCCCTTCGAGATCGTCTGCATCATGCGCGAGCGCAGCCCCTTCGGCCGCGACCTGGTCGAGCGCCTGCCGAACGCGAAGCTGTTCGTGACCGCCGGCATGCGCAATGCCGCCATCGACATGGAGGCCTGCCGCGAGAAGGGCATCATGGTCGTCGGCACCGGCGGCTCGGCCCAGTCCACGCCGGAGCTCGCCTGGGGCATGATCCTCTCGCTCGCCCGCCACATCCATATTGAGAACGCGCGGATGCGCGAGGGGCACTGGATCACCACGCTCGGGAAGGACGTGGCCGGGGCGACCCTTGGCCTCGTCGGGCTCGGCCGGCTCGGTGCGAAGATGGCCGCGATCGGCAACGCCTTCGGCATGGAGGTGATCGCCTGGAGTCAGAACCTGACCGATGAGCGGGCGGCGGACTCGGGCGTCCGGCGGGTCGGCAAGGACGACCTCTTCCGGCAATCGGACTTCATCAGCATCCACTACAAGCTCGGTGACCGCTCGCACGGGCTGGTGGGGGCGGCGGAAATCGGCCTGATGAAGCCGACCGCCTATCTCGTGAACACCTCGCGGGGGCCGATCGTCGACACGGACGCCCTGATCGCCGCGCTGAAGGAGGGCCGCATCGCCGGCGTCGGCATCGACGTCTACGACGAGGAGCCGCTGCCCGCCGACCATCCGCTTCGCTCCTGCCCGCGCACGCTGCTGACGCCGCATATCGGCTACGTCACAGAGGACACCTACCGCGCCTTCTACGGCGAGATGGTGGAGGACATCGAGGCGTGGCTGGCGGGCGAGCCGGTCCGCGTGCTGGTGCCGTGACGGGGCCGGGGATGCGCCCGCTCGAGGGCATCCGCGTCCTCGACCTCGCCACCTTCATCGCCGCGCCGCTGACCGCGGCGGTGCTGGCCGAGTTCGGCGCCGAGGTCATCAAGATCGAGCACCCGGAGGGCGGCGACCCCATGCGCCGCTTCGGCACCGCGACGGAGGACCCGGACCGGAGCCTCGCCTGGCTCTCCGAGGCGCGCAACAAGCACTCGGCGGCGCTCGACCTGCGGAGCGGAGAGGACGCCGAAACGCTGAAGGAGCTGGTGCGCCGGTCGGACGTGGTCTGCGAGAATTTCCGCCCCGGCACGCTCGAGAAATGGGGCCTCGGCCCGGACGTGCTGCACGCGCTCAACCCGGCGCTGGTGATCCTGCGGATCAGCGGCTACGGCCAGACCGGGCCCTACCGCGAATACCCCGGCTTCGCGCGCATCGCGCACGGCTTCGGCGGGCTGACGCATCTCGCCGGCATGAAGGACGGGCCGCCGGTGACGCCGGGCTCCACCTCGCTCGCCGACTACATCGGCGGCTATCACGGCGCCATCGGCGTGCTGATGGCGCTGCGCGTGGCCGAGCAGACGGGCAGGGGCCAGGTGATCGACGTGGCCCTCTACGAGTCGATCTTTCGCGTGCTCGACGACATCGCTCCGGCCTACGCCCGCGAGGGCATCCTGCGCGACCGCGAGGGCGTGATGACGCGGCAGGTCTGCCCGCACGGGCATTTCGAGTGCGCGGACGGCAAGTGGGTCGCCATCGCCTGCACCTCCGACAAGATGTGGCAGCGCATGGCGGAGAACGTGCTCGGCCGCGCCGACCTCGCCGAGAGCCATCCGCGCACCGCCGACCGCCTCGCCGACAGGGCGCTGATCGACGGGGCCGTGGAGGCGTTCACCCGGCAGCACGCGGCCGCCGAGGTGCTCCGCCTCTGCGTCGAGGGGCAGGTCCCCTGCGGCCCCGTGAACACCATCGCCGACATCTTCGCCGATCCGCACTTCGCCGCCCGGGGCACCATCGAGCGCATTACCGACCCGGCCCTCGGCGAGATCGCCGTGCCGACCGTCCTGCCGCGCCTCTCGGAGACGCCCGGCGCGATCGAGAGCCTCGGCCCGGCGCTCGGCGACTGGGATGCGCGGGTTCGCGAGATCGTCGCGGACGAGGGCGAGATCCGCCCCGCGGCGCGGACGGCCGGGCAGGGGTGACGGGCCCCGCGGGCACGGCTGCGCGAGTCACGATGTCCGAAAAAGTGAAGGGGAGGCATCAGGTGCGCAGACGCGGAGTCTTTGCACTGGGCCCTGACGGGCACCCCTGACGCCTCCCCAGACCGGTACGCCTTTCGGCTTCCCAATCATCTGACCGGATCACCCGAAGGTCTTCCGATCACCTGACCGGTCCCCCTGGAGGTTTCCCGGCCTGCGCCGCTTCGGGTCCGAGGACCCTCGGTGCGCAGGAAGGAGAATGTCCCGCATGACTGGGATATGCAACGGAAATCCTTGCAGCGTCTCGACTTTTCTGTGGACAATGCTTTGTTAATTGCGGGGAAAATCGAAAGTGGCATTGCGAGACCAATGGCCTGTCACTGTTTCTTCAAGGTGGCCAGATGGCCGGCTCCGGCGCCCCCGTCGCGGCTTCGCCGGCGTCCCGTCCTGCCAACTGATTCGTTGTCGGGACGCGGGTGGTGACTCGCGTGCCGATCCGGCGCTCGGCTCCACGGTGTCCCGGCGGCGGCCGAAGAAATCGCCACTCTGCTGGCGGCCCCGTTTCGCCGCCCGTGCGCTTCGGCTATCGTGACGCGCATCAGAGGGAGGTGGAGGAGACCCCATGGCCACGCATCGGATCGCGGTCATTCCCGGCGACGGCATCGGCAACGAGGTGATGCCGGAGGGGCTGCGCGCGCTGGAGGCCGCCGGCGCCCTCACCGGCGCCGCGTTCGAGTTCACCCATTTCGACTGGTCCTGCGAGCGCTACAAGGCCACCGGCGCGATGATGCCCGAGGACGGGATCGGGCGGCTGCGCGATCACAATGCCATCTTCCTCGGCGCCGTCGGGTTCCCCGGCGTGCCGGACCACGTCTCGCTCTGGGGCCTCCTGATCCCGATCCGGCGCGAGTTTGACCAGTACGTGAACCTCCGCCCCGTCCGCCTGCTGCCGGGAATCACGCCGCCCGTTCGCGACAAGGCCCCGGGCGACATCGATTTCTGGGTCGTCCGCGAGAACACCGAGGGCGAGTACAGCCAGATCGGCGGCACCATGTTCGCCGGCACCGAGCGGGAATTCACCGTCCAGGAGGCGGTCTTCACCCGCAAGGGCTGCGACCGGATCATCCGCCATGCCTTCGAGCTGGCGCGCGCCAAGGGGAAGGCCCGCGTGGACGCCGCGACGAAATCCAACGGCATCTTCGTCTCGATGCCCTACTGGGACAGCCGCTTCCAGGCCATCGCGGCGGAGTATCCGGACATCGAGACCCAGATGCACCACATCGACATCATGGCCGCGCGCCTCGTCATGCAGCCGGAGCGGTTCCAGGTGATCGTCGCCACCAACCTTTTCGGCGACATTCTCTCCGACCTCGGGCCGGGCGTCACCGGCACCATCGCGGTGGCCCCGGCCGCCAACATCAACCCGGAGCGCGCCCACCCCTCGATGTTCGAGCCCGTCCACGGCTCGGCCCCCGACATCGCGGGGCAGGGGCTCGCAAACCCCGTCGGCCAGATCTGGTCCGCCGCCATGATGCTCGAGCATCTCGGCGAGGCCGAGGCCGCCGCCGCGGTGATCCGCGGTATCGAGACCGTGCTCGGTGACCCCGACGCGCCCAAGACCCGCGACCTCGGCGGCTCGGCCAGCACCGGCGACGTCGGCCGGGCCATCGCCGACGCCATCATCCGCGGCTGAGGGAACGCGCATGCCCGCCATCAACTCGCTCCTCCACTCGGTCATCGAGCGCGGTGCCCGGCTGATCGACTGGCGCGGCTCGGAACGGGAGACGCCTGAGGCGCTGGCGCGCCACTGCGACGACCTCCTCAGCTCGCGCGGCGAGGCCACCGGCGTGGCGCTCGCCGCGCGCATCCTCGAGGCCTATGCAGGCCTCGACGACAGGGGCCGCGCCGCTTTCTTCCGTAGCCTCGCGCGCGGTTTCGACCTCGATCTCAAGGCCCTCGAGTCGGCCGTCGAGCGCTACTCCGCCGCGCGCTCGCCACAGGCGCTCGCCGGGCTGACCGCAGCGGCCGAGCCGCGCCGGCAAGAGCTCTTCCGCCGCCTCAACTTCGCGCCGGAGGGGACGCGGCGGCTGGTAGCGATGCGCGCCGACCTGCTGAAGCTCATCGGCGACGACGCCGAGCTCGCCCGCGTCGACAACGACTTCCGCCACCTGCTGGCGTCGTGGTTCAATCGCGGCTTCCTCACCATGCGGCCGATCGACTGGAACACGCCGGCGGCGACCCTCGAGAAGATCATCGCCTACGAGGCAGTGCACGAGATCGACTCCTGGGAGGAGCTCCGCCGCCGGGTCGAGCCCGAGGACCGGCGCTGCTTCGCCTTCTTCCACCCCTCGATGCCCGACGAGCCGCTGGTCTTCGTCGAGGTGGCGCTGACCCG
>JBEPXW010000152.1:0-5215 GCA_041641715.1 Pseudomonadota bacterium | reverse complement strand
TGGCAGTCGTCTCGGTCTTCGGCAGGTGCAGCGAGACGAAATCGGCGCGGGAGAGGAGCGTGTCGAGCTCCTCCACCTTCTCGACGCCGAGCTCGCGGGCGCGGATGTCGGAGAGGAAGGGGTCGTAGGCGATCACCCGCATCCTCAGCCCGACGGCGCGGCTCGCCACCACCGAGCCGATGTTGCCGCAGCCGATCAGCCCGAGCGTCTTGGCCGTCAGCTCGGTGCCCATGAAGCGCGACTTCTCCCACTTGCCGGCCCGCGTGGTGGCGTGGGCCTGGGGAATGTTCCGCGCCAGCGCCAGCATCATGGCGATGGCGTGCTCGGCGGTGGTGATCGAGTTGCCGAAGGGCGTGTTCATCACCACGATGCCGCGCGCGGACGCCGCAGCGAGGTCGATGTTGTCCACGCCGATGCCGGCGCGGCCGATGACGCGGAGATTGCCGGCCTTCTCGACGATTTCGGGCGTGACCTTCGTGGCCGAGCGCACCGCGAGCCCGTCATAGTCGCCGATGACGCCGGCGAGGCTGGCGGGATCCTTGCCGAGCTCGGGGCGGAAGTCGGCGTCGACGCCGCGCTCGCGGAAGATGGCGACGGCGTTCTCGGAGAGCTGGTCGGAAATCAGGACCTTGGGCATGTTCCGTTCCTCGTTCGGGGGGCGCCGCGGGCGGCGACGCCGGAAAGTGACGATCAGGCGGCCTGCCGCTCGGCCTTGACGGCGGCGAAGGCCCAGTCGAGCCAGGGCGTCAGCGCCTCGATGTCGGCGGTCTCGACGGTGCAGCCGCACCAGACGCGCAGGCCCGGCGGCGCGTCGCGGTAGCCGCCGATGTCGAAGGCGGCGCCCTCGGCCTCGAGCCTCGCGACCATCTCCTTCACGAAGGCGCGCTGCGCCGCCTCGTCGAGGACCGCGATGTCCGCGTCCGTAATCCGCAGGCAGACGGAGGTGTTGGAGCGCGCCGCCGGCTCCGCCACGAGATTCTCCACCCACGGGGTCCGGTCGACCCAGGCCTGGAGGGCGGCGAAGTTGGCGTCGGCCCGCGCCCGGAGCGCCGGAAGCCCGCCGATCCCCTCGGCCCAGTCGAGCGCGTCCAGCCAGTCGGCGACGCAGAGCATCGAGGGCGTGTTGATGGTCTCGCCGGCGAAGACGCCCGCGTTCAGCCTGCCCTCCTTGGTGAGGCGGAAGATCTTCGGCAGCGGCCGGTCGGGGGCGTAGCTCTCGAGCCGCTCCACCGCGCGGGGCGAGAGCGCCAGCATGCCATGCGCCGCCTCGCCGCCGAGCGCCTTCTGCCAGGAGAGGGTGGCGACATCCAGCCTGCCCCAGTCGATCGCCTGCGCGAAAGCCGCGGAGGTGGCGTCGCAGAGGGCGAGCCCGGCGCGGTCCGCCGCGATCCAGCCGGCGTCCGACACCCGCGCGCCCGAGGTGGTGCCGTTCCAGGTGAAGACGAGGTCCGCCTCCGGCCGCACCGAGGCGACGTCGGGCAGCGCGCCGTAATCCGCCTCGATCACGCGGCAGTCGGCGAGGTGGAGCTGCTTGACGGCGTCGGTCGCCCAGCCCTTGCCGAAGCTCTCCCAGACGAGGACGTCCGCCGGCCGGGGGCCGAGCATCGACCACATGGCCATCTCGAACGCGCCGGTGTCCGAGGCCGGCACGATGCCGAGGCGCCAGTCCTCCGGGAGGCCGAGCAGGCGGTGGGTGCGCTCGATCGCCGCGCGGAGCTGCGCCTTGCCCTCCGCCGCCCGGTGCGAGCGGCCGAGGAAGGCGCGGGCAGCGACCGCCTCGGCCGACCAGCCGGGGCGCTTGACGCAGGGACCTGAGGAGAAGTGGGGGCGCGCAGGCCGGGCCTGCGGCTTCGGGAACGTCATGGACGCGCTCCGTCGTCAGGGCGAGGTTCCTGAGTCGGCCGCCGCTCGCCCTTACCCGGCGACAGACCCGCAGCGGACATAGACCGGCCCGGGCGCGCCGTCAACGCACAAGATGCCGCATTCGGAGCATGAAGCGTCGCTCAGGCACCAATTCCACGCCCGCTGGCCGGCCGCGACGGCAGGGAACAGGGCGCACGCGGTTCACGACTCCGCGCGCCGCGGCGGCATGCGCCGGGATTGCATCCCATGTAGACTGGCAGCCCCGAGGCACAGTCGCAGGCGGAGTCATGCCGATCTTCTCCAACCCCCATTTCGACGGTCACGAGCAGGTGGTGTTCTCGCAGAACCAGGTCGACGGGCTGCGCTCGATCATCGCCATCCACGACACGCGACTCGGTCCCGCACTCGGCGGCTGTCGGGTGTGGAACTACGCCACCGAGGACGAGGCGCTGGCGGACGTGCTCCGCCTTTCCAGGGGCATGAGCTACAAGGCGGCGCTGGCAGGGCTGCCCCTCGGCGGCGGCAAGTCGGTCATCATGGCCGACGCCCGCAGCGAGAAGACGCCGGAGATGATGCGCGCCATGGGCCGGGCGGTGGAGCGCCTCAACGGTCGCTACATCATCGCCGAGGACGTCGGCGTCGAGGTCGCCGACATGGACGAGGTGGCGAAGGAGACGCGCCACGTCTCCGGCATCTCGGGGGGCGTCGGCGACCCCTCGCCCTGGACCGCCGAGGGGGTGTTCCGCGCGCTCCGCGCCGCCGTGCGCCACCGGCTCGGCCGCGACCTCGAGGGCGTGCGCGTGGCCGTCAGCGGCACGGGCCATGTCGGCGCGAATCTCTGCCGCCTGCTGGCCGAGGCCGGGGCTCGGCTGATCGTCGCCGACATCCGCCGGGACACGGTGGAGCAGGTGGCGGCGCTGCACGGCGCTACGACCGCCTCGCCCGAGACGATCCACGCCGACGAGGCGGACGTCTTCGCCCCCTGTGCGCTGGGCGCCGTGCTGAACGCGCGGACCATCCCGGAGATCCGGGCGGGCATCGTCTGCGGCGCCGCCAACAACCAACTCGAAGCGGATGAGGACGACGCGCGGCTGGCCGCGCGCGGCATCCTCTACGCGCCGGACTACCTGGTGAACGCGGGCGGCCTCATCTCGGTCTCGCGGCCCACCTGCAACCTCTCGGACGCCGAGGCACGGGCGAAGCTCGAGGCGATCCCGGAGACACTCCTCGAGGTCGTCCGCATCGCCGAGCGCGAGGGCATCGCCCCCGGCGCGGCGGCCGACCGGCTGGCCCGCGCGACCTTCCGCCCCGAGGGCTGACGGCGCGGCGGCGCACCGCCTTGACCTTTCGCCTGCCGCCGCTTTCGTCTATGCGCGACCCGGACCAGCGGCGGAGGCAGCACGATGAGCGAGGCCGAGACCATCCTGCGCGACCCGGTCTGCGGCATGACCGTGGACCCGGAGGCGGGCAAGCCGAGCCACGAGCACGGCGGCCATACCTATCATTTTTGCTCGGAGCGCTGCCGCGAGCGGTTCGCCGCCGAGCCGGAGGCCTGGATCGACGCCACCGACCCGGTCTGCAGCATGAAGGTCGACCGCGCCAGCGCGCGGCACATGGCCAAGCACGAGGGCGAGCGGTTCTATTTCTGCTCCGCCCGCTGCAAGGACAAGTTCGAGGCCGAGCCGGAGAACTACCTCGGCGACCGCCCCGCCCCGGAGCCGATGCCCGAGGGCACGAAATACACCTGCCCGATGCATCCCGAGATCGTGCAGGACGGCCCCGGCGACTGCCCGCTCTGCGGCATGGCGCTCGAGCCCATGGTGCCGACGGCGGATGCGGGGCCGAACCCGGAGCTGGTGGACTTCCGGCGGCGGCTCTGGATCGGCGGGCCGCTGGCACTGGCGCTGCTGGTACTCGAGATGGGCGGGCATCTCGGCCTGCCCTGGGGCGAGTGGATCGGCCACCGGGCGCTGCAATGGGTGCAGCTGGCGCTGGCGGCGCCGGTGGCCTGGGTCGGCTGGCCGTTCTTCAAGCGCGGCTGGGCCTCCGTCGAGAACCGGGCACCCAATATGTGGACGCTGATCGCGCTCGGCACCGGGGCGGCGTTCCTGTTCAGCCTGCTCGCGACGGTGGCGCCGGGGGTCTTCCCCGAGACGCTGCGCGGCGAGCACGGGCTGGCGCCCGTCTATTACGAGGCCGCGGCCGTCATCATCGTCCTCGTCCTCGTCGGCCAGGTCATGGAGCTGACCGCGCGCGAGCGCACCGGCGACGCGATCCGGGCGCTCCTCGACCTCGCGCCGAAGACGGCGCGGCGGGTGCGTGACGGCCGGGAGGAGGACGTGCCGCTCGACGAGGTGCAGGCGGACGATGTCCTGCGCGTGCGCCCCGGCGAGAGCGTGCCGGTGGACGGGACCGTCACCGAGGGCCACTCCTCGGTCGACGAGAGCATGATCACGGGCGAGCCCGTGCCGGTCGAGAAGACGGAAGGCGAGCCGGTCACGGGCGGCACGCTCAACAAGTCCGGCACCTTCCTCATGCGCGCCGAGAAGGTCGGTGCGGACACCATGCTCTCGCGCATCGTCGAGATGGTGGCGAAGGCGCAGAGGAGCCGCGCGCCGATCCAGGGACTGGCCGATCGGGTGGCGGGATACTTCGTGCCCGCGGTGGTGGCCGTCGCCGTCATCGCCTTCGTCGCCTGGCTGGCCTGGGGGCCGGCGCCGGCGCTCTCCTATGCCTTCGTCGCCGCCGTCAGCGTGCTGATCATCGCCTGCCCCTGCGCGCTGGGGCTGGCCACGCCCATGTCGATCATGGTGGCGACGGGCCGGGGCGCGCAGGCGGGCGTGCTGATCCGCGACGCGGAGGCGCTGGAGCGGTTCGCGCGCGTCGACGTGGTGGTGCTCGACAAGACGGGCACGCTCACCGAGGGCAAGCCGCACCTCACGGATGTCGTTGCGGCGGAAGGCTTTTCCGAGGCCGACGTGCTGGCCCTCGCCGCCGCGCTGGAGCAGGGGTCCGAGCACCCGCTCGCCGAGGCGATCGTCGCCGGGGCCAGGGAGCGCGGGGTCGAGATCGGCTCGGCCGAGGGCTTCGAGGCCATGGTCGGGCGCGGCGTCAAGGGGCGCGTCGGCGGGCGCGCGGGGGCGCTCGGCAACGCCCGCATGATGCAGGAGACCGGCGTCGAGCTCGGCGCCATGGCCGAGGCCGCGGAATCCCTGCGCGAGGCGGGCAAGACGGCCATGTTCCTCGCCGCGGACGGGCAGGTCGCGGGCGTCGAGGCGGTCGCCGACCGGCTCAAGGAGACCACGCCCGCGGCGATCCGGGCGCTGCACGCGGCCGGCCTCCGCATCGTCAT
>JBEPXW010000151.1:0-5223 GCA_041641715.1 Pseudomonadota bacterium | reverse complement strand
TGTTCGGCGAGGTGGGCGAGTCCGACGATTGTGAGGTCGCGGTCATCGCCGAGCTGCTCGGCCTCGACGCCGAGGCGCGCTACGGCCCCGTCGAGATGTCGCCCTCGGCGCGGCGCGCCGCCACCTTCTCGATCCTCGCCTCGAACATCGTGGCGCTGTCGCGGCGCGCCCCGGTGCTGATCATGCTCGAGGACGCGCACTGGGCCGACCCGACCACGCTCGAGCTGATCGGCACCATCATCGACCGGCTCGAGAGCGAGCGCATCATGCTGCTCGTCACCTCGCGGCCGGAGGGCGAGGTGGCGCTTCCCAATCGGGCCTACATCACCAGCATCACGCTCAACCGGCTCGACCGGAAGGGCGTCGCCGAGATCATCGAGCGCCTCGGCGCCGGCCGGCTGCCGCCCGAGACCATCGAGGCGATCATCGAGCGCACCGACGGCGTGCCCCTCTTCGTCGAGGAGCTGACCAAGGCGATGATCGAGAGCGGCGAGATGACCGTGCCGGCGAGCCTGCACGACACGCTCATGTCCCGCCTCGACCGGGTGCCCGAGGTCAAGGAGGTGGCCCAGATCGCCTCCGTCTTCGGCCGCGACTTCGAGGCCGATCCGGTGGCGAGCGTCGCCGAGATATCGCACAACCGCGTCATCGAGGCGCTCGACGGCCTGCGCAAGGTCGAGCTGGTCTATGCCCGCCTCGGCGGCGAGGACGGCCGCTTCAGCTTCAAGCACGCCCTCGTGCGCGACGCGGCCTACGAGAGCCTCCTGAACCGCCGCCGGCAGGAGATCCACGGCCGCATCCTCGACCTCCTGAAGGACAACCCCTCGGCCATGCCCGGCGTCCTCGCCCAGCACGCCGCCGAGGCGCAGCGCTACGACGAGGCGGTCCACTACGGCCGCCTCGCCGCCGAGCAGGCGCTGCGCCGCCCCGCCTACGCCGAGGCGATTGCCCATCTCGAGACCGCGCTCGGCGTCCTCGACAAGCTGGAGCCGAGCGAGGCCGCGCAGGCCGAGAGGAAACGGCTGCTGCTCCTCTCCGGCCAGGCCCGGATCTCGCATTTCGGCTACGCCCACGAGTCGACCGTCGGGACTTTCGCCGAGATCGAGCGGATCGCCCGCGAGACAGACGACACGGTCTTCCTCATCGAGGGCCTCTACGGCCGCTGGGCGGCGCACTACGTGCCGGGCCAGCTGCCGCCCGCGCTCAAGGTCGCCGACACCATTTGCCACGTCAGCGCCGAGGCCGACGACACCCACGCCCGGGCGCTCGGCCACCGGTTGCGCGGCACGGTGCTGACCATGATGGGCCGTGTCGACCCGGCCAGCAAGGCGCTCGGCGAGGCCGAGCAGCTCTACGACCCGGAGGAGCATCCGAAGCACGCTGCCCGCTTCGGCCAGGATGTCGGGATCGCGGGCAAGTGCTACCGCATCGGCGTGCTGGTGCTCGTCGGCCGCTTCGATTCCGCCGCGGCGCTGGCGCGCGACGTGATCGCCGACCTCGACCGGGTCAACCACGCCCACACGAACGGCTACGCGCTCGGCCATGTCGCGCTTTTCCTCTGCGCCGCCGAGATCCTGCCCCTCGGCGTCGAGGTGGCCCGGCAGTGCATCGAGGTCTCCGAGCGCGACCGGATGCCGCTCTGGGCCGCGCTCGGCCGCGCCGCGCACTCCATGGCCGAGGTCCAGGAGGGCAGGGCCGAGGAGGCGGTGCCCGAGCTCCGCAACGCGCTCGACACGCTCGAGCGGCTGAAGTTCAGAGTCTTCCGCCCCTTGCTCCTGCCCTCCTACGCGGTGGCGCTCGCCCGCACGGGCGAGCTCTCGACCGCCACCGCCCGGCTCACCGAGGCGCGGGACCTGGTGGAGGAGAACGAGGCCCGCTACTCCGAGGCCGAAATTCTCACCGCCGAGGCCCAGCTCCTCCACCTGCAGGGCGACCTCCTCAACGCCGAGTCGGGCTACCGCCACGCCCTCGGCCGCGCCCGCGACCTCGGCCACCTCTCATGGGAGCTTCGCGCCGCCGAGAGCCTCGCCGGCCTCCTGAGCGAGACGGACCGCGCCGGGGAGGGCCGGACGCTCCTCGCCTCGGTCCGGGGGCGCTTCGAGGAGGGCCACGCCCTGCCCCTGCTCCAGCGCGTCGGCCGCACGACCGGCGAGCAGGCCTGAGAGCGGCCGCCCGCCCGGCAAGACGGGCAACTCCTGTAACTCTTATATCTCTTATATAAGAGTCAGGCGATTATCAGGGATGATTCAGGCGCTTATTGGCGATGAATCATGCGATTTTCCGGGATGATTTCAGCGAGGTCTAGACAACGCTGGCGCGTGGCCGCTCCGGCCCGGTCGCGCCGCTTGGCAACCCGCCCGCGCGGCGCGACCCTGAGGGCCCAGGCCCGGCGATTCGCCACGAAAGGAAGCGGCCCATGATCGGAGCCATCGCCGGCGATGTCATCGGCTCGGTCTACGAGCACCGCGACGTCCGCAGCACCGACTTCCCGCTCTTCTCCGCCGGCTCGCGCCCGACGGACGACTCGGTGCTGACGCTGGCCCTCGCCGACGCCCTCCTCAACGGCCACGACATCGCCGACACCTTCCGGCGCTACTACGCGCTCTACCCCGATGCAGGCTACGGCGCGATGTTCCACGACTGGGCGACAACCCCGGACATGGGCCCCTACAACAGCTTCGGCAACGGCTCGGCCATGCGTGTCAGCCCAGTCGCCTGGGCCTTCGACGAGGCGAAGAAGGTCCTCGATGCCGCCCACGCCAGCGCCGCCGTCACCCACGACCACCCCGAGGGCATCAAGGGGGCCGAGGCCATCGCCCTCGCGACGCTGCTGGCCCGGCAGGGCCGGTCGAAGGACGAGACCCTGGTGGCCGTCACCGAGCGCAGCGGCTACGATCTCGACTTCACGCTGGACGCGATCCGCCCGCACTACCGGTTCGACCCGACCTGCCAGGGCTCGGTGCCGCAGGCGCTCGTCGCCTTCCGCGAGGGAACGGACTTCGAGGACACAGTCCGCCGCGCCATCTCCATCGGCGGCGACAGCGACACGATCGCCTGCATGGCCGGCGCGGTCGCCGGCGCCTTCCACGGCGTGCCGGCGGAGATCGACCGGGAGGTCCGCGCCCGCCTCGACGAGCGCCTGAACGGCGTGCTGGCCGCGTTCGAGGCGCGTTATCTCTGAAGCCGCATGGAGGAAGCGACGGCCCCGGGCGGGACCGTCGCGTGGGGTATCACTCGACGCCGGCACTGACGCCGGCATCGGCGCCTACGCCGCCGGCATCGGCACTGGCCCCGGCGTCGGCGGAGACACCGCCGCCGCCGGCATCGGCGTCAGCGCTCGCAGAGACGCCGCCGCTGTCCGTATCGGCATCCGCGTCGGCACTCGCAGAAACACCACCGCTGTCGGTGTCGGCGTCACCGCTGACGCTGACCGAGACATCCCCGGTTTCGGCATCGGTGTCGGCGCTCGCCGTGACGCCGCCCGTGCCCGCGGCCGCGTCTGCGTCAAGGCCGGCCTGCGCCCCGCCGAGCTGCCCGGCGCTGTCGAGGCCGAGGAAGCCGGCGAGCTCGGCGTCCGTCATCTCGCCCGCCGTGTCTCCCGGTGCCGGACTGGCCCCGGCGACCGCGAAGCTCTCCCCGTCCTCGGTCAGCCCCACGATCCCCTCGGGCCCGGCGGCGAAGGACAGGCCGCTCGCCGTGGTGAAGTTCCGTCCCTGCTCACCATGAAGCCAAATCTCCTGGATATCCTCCTCGGTGAGCGCGGCGAAGCAGGCAGCCTGCGACTTCGCGACGTGGAACGCGACCTCGGCGCAGGTCACGCTCTGGCCGTTCGCGTTGAACGCGACCGCGTCGGGCAGAAAGACCCTGTCGCCCACCTCCAGGGATTCGGTCTCGATGTAGGTGAGCTCGGCTGCCGTCGCCGCAACCGGGGCAAGAAGAAGTGCGGTGCTCATGCAGAGCGTGGCCCGTATCGGTCCGCGGTTGGTAAGCATAGTACCTCCTTCCGCATCCGTTGGATGCGTCACACTTGCTTCGATTATAGTTAAACGCAGAGTTGCGCGGACTGGTTCACCACTGGTTCAGCAGTGTAACAAACCCGTGAAGGCTCTGAGTCCATCGCCTATTGCATGTATGCCAAGTTTGAATAAGTCGCATCTAGGTTGCGATTGCGGCCGAGTTTTGCGAATTTTTTCGAGCGAACCGACCGAACGCAGGATGCTACTCGTTCCGTCTCGAAAAAACGGGGGTTCGTGGGCGCCCTTCCCGGCCACCGGGGTATCTTCCGACGTTTCAGACTCACCTCGTTTACTGGCTTGATCGGGCTCTCCAGAATGGGCCGGCGTTCGCCAATCCCGCATTGCCGGGTCTAGCCCGGCGACGACCAACCAGGCGCGATCGGGTGAACATGGAGCGCGCGCTGGCCGCAAATGCAGCCCGTTGCATGGTCCGTGGTTCCGTGAACGCCATCGCATTCATTCCGGTTGCGTGCCACATTCCCGCGGTTACGGTGCCCCGCACTTCGCAACGAGGGATCCGCCCCATGAACCTCTCCACCCTGCTCCGCGCCCGCGCCGAGGCGGGCCGCCCCGTCCGCGCCGGACTGATCGGCGCCGGCAAGTTCGGCTCCATGTTCCTCGCCCAGGTCCCGACGACCCCCGGGCTCGAGCTGGCCGCCCTCGCCGACCTCTCCCCGGAGCGCGCCCGCGCCGCCATGGCCAATGTCGGCTGGGACGAGGCGCGGATCGGCCGCACCGCCCTCCTCGAGGACGGAAACGCCCTCGCCGCCCGCGACGACGTGGACGTGGTGATCGACGCCACCGGCCACCCGGAGGCCGGCATCCTGCACGCCCGCGCCGCCATCCGCGCCGGCAAGCATGTCGTCATGGTCAATGTCGAGGCCGACGTCCTCGCCGGCCCGCTGCTGGCCGAGGAGGCGCGCGCTGCGGGCGTCGTCTACTCGATGGCCTATGGCGACCAACCGGCGCTGATCGCCGAGCTGGTCGACTGGGCCCGCGCCGCGGGCTTCTCGGTCACGGCGGCGGGCAAGGGCACGAAGTACCTGCCCGGTTTCCACGAGATCACGCCGGACACCGTCTGGGATCACTACGGCCTCGGCGCCGAGGAGGCTCGCGCCGCCGGCCTCAACCCGCAAATGTTCACCTCCTTCGTCGACGGCACCAAGTCCGCCATCGAAATGGCCGCCGTCGCCAACGCCTGCGGCCT
>JBEPXW010000150.1:0-5247 GCA_041641715.1 Pseudomonadota bacterium | reverse complement strand
GCGCCCGCGGCATCGGGCCGGCCGGGAGGGTGACCGGGCGGTCGACTCCCGTGCGCAGCGCGGCGGAGGACGGGGCCGCGGCGGCCGAGGCCCTGGCGCGGCTTGGGCGGTTGGCACCGACGCGAGCCGAGTCGGCCGAGGTTGATGTCATCGTGCCCGTCTATCGCGCCCGGGCGGAGACCTTGCGCTGCCTCGCGAGCGTTCTCGAGGCTGCGAACGAGACCCGGTTCGCGCTGGTCGTCATTGACGATTGCGGGCCGGATACCCGGCTCAGGGCGGACCTCGCCCGGCTCGCCCGACGGGGGTTGATCGAGCTTCTGGTGCAGGCCCGCAACCGGGGCTTCGTCGCCGCTGTCAACCGGGGGATGCGGCTGCGGCGCGACCGCGACGTCGTGTGGCTGAACGCCGACACCGAGGTCCATGGCGACTGGCTCGACCGGCTTCGGCGGGCGGCGCGGAGCGCCCCCGACATAGCGACGGTGACGCCGCTGACCAACAACGGCACGATCTGCAGCTACCCGCGCTTCAACGCTGACAACTTCGAGCCGCTGGAGATCGGTTGGGACGAGGTCGACCGGATTGCCGCACAGGTCAACGCGGGCCGGACCGTCGGGGCGCCGACCTGCGTCGGCTTCGCGACCTATGTTTGCCGTGACGCGGTGGAGCGGGTCGGACTACTCGACGAGGCCGCCTTCGGGCGCGGTTATGGCGAGGAGAACGACTTCTCGCGGCGCGCCGTCGCGGCCGGCTTCCGGAACCTGATCGCCGGTGACGTTTTCGTGCGCCACCTCGGCCAGGCCTCCTTCGGCGAGGCGCGGGCGGAGCTGGTCGAGGCGGCGCTCCGCGTGGTCGAGCGGCGGCACCCCGGTTATCACCGTGCCGTGCACCGGTTCATCGCCGATGATCCGGTAGCGCCGCTCCGCCGCGCCATCGACGAGGAGCGGCTGCGGCGGGCCGGCTCGCCGCGCCGGAATGCACTCCTGGTAACCCACTCTCTGGGTGGCGGTACGCACCAGCACGTCGAGGAGGAGATCGCCCGCCTCGCCACCCGGGGAACCGGGGCAGTGGTGATGACGGGGGGTGCGGCGGGACAGGAGACCGCGCGGCTGAGTCACCCGTCTGTGGCCGAGCTGCCCTCGCTGGACTCGGTGCCGACGGGCGGTCCGGAGTTTGCCGCGCTCCTTGGCCGAATTGGCGTGACGGAGGTGCAGGTGCACCATCTGGCGGACTTCGGCCGCCGCGCGGCCGGCCGGTTTGCCTGGCTCCTCGACGGGCTGGACCTGCCTATCGATGTGGTGGTGCATGACTATCTGGCCGTCTGCCCGCGCATCAATCTCGCGGACCAGCGCGGCATGTACTGCGGCGAACCGGACGAGGCCGGTTGCCGGCGGTGCCTGGCGACCCGGCGCTCGAACTTCGGCGCGCCGGACATCCGGCGCTGGCGCGAGGAGTACCGGCAGCTCCTCGGTCTCGCGCGCGAAATCCGCGTGCCGGACCGCGACGTGGCGATGCGTCTGGGGCACTATTTTCCGGGGCTCAACACAATCGCAGTGCGACCGCACGAGCGGTTGCAAGTGCCGGCGCCCGCGCCCGCACGGCGCCGACCCAGACCTTTCCGGATTGCCACGATCGGCGCGATCGGGCCGATCAAGGGCTTTGACGTGCTCCTCGACCTCGCCGCGGAAGCGTATGCCCGAGATGCCGGCGTCGAGCTCACTGTGATCGGCTACACCCGGAACGACTCTGCCGCGCGGGCCGCGGGAATCCGGGTGACCGGTCCTTACCGGAACGAGGACGTGGCGAGCGAGATCGCACGGGTGGATCCCGACCTCATTCTGATTCCCTCGATCTGGCCGGAGACGTATTGCTATACGCTAAGCCTCGCACTGGAAAGTGGACGGCCTGTCGTCGGCTTCGACATCGGGGCGGTCGGCACGCGCATGCGCGACGCGCGACGCGCGGGGGCCGATTGCACGCTGCTGCCGCTTTCACTGGCGCGCGACCCGGCGGCGCTGTTCGAGACCTGCGTGCCGGCCCGCGCGCCGGCGGTCGCGGCAGGAGAGCCGGTTGGCCGCCCGCACAAGACGCTAGCTGCGGTCGCTGGCGGGTGAGACGCGCCGCCGGCGTGGCGGAGCATGCTCCGCGGCGGGCCGCTTACGGAGCCGGCGCAGAATGGCGCACCGCCGCTGCGGTGGTGCACATATCGCCGGAAGGGCGCTCGGCTTCGGGCGCAAGCGCAGCCGATCCGCGCGCCCTCTGCAGCAGGCGGCATGGCGCGCAGGCTCGATCACTGACCTCGGCGACCCTCAGGCCGGCGGGGCGTCAGGGCGCGCGGCGCCTTCCCGACCTTCGGGGCCCGAATAGGCCCGCTCGATCCGGACGACGCGGAGAACGTAGTGGCTGTACCAACGCTCCCGCCCGAGCTGCTGAGCGACGAGGTGGCGGGCATCCTCACGCCAGGCGGCGATGCTCGCCTTGTCCGCCCAGTACGAGACCGTGATGCCGAATCCCTCGGCGTCGCGCGTGCTCTCGACGCCGAGGCAGCCCGGGCTGGCCAGGGCCAGTGTTTCCATACGCGCCGCCATCGCGGCGTACCCCTCGGCGTCGGCCGCGGTACGCTGCGCGGTGAAGATGACCGCGTAGTAGGGCGGCTCGGGCGTGGCGGCGAAGTGGCTCACTTGACGAGGGTCCGGTGCGAGATCTTCTCCATGCGCCGGGCAAGGTCGAAATCCTTCTCGGTCAGCCCGCCCTTGTCGTGCGTGGTGAGGCGCACATCGACGCGGTTGTAGACGTTCGACCACTCGGGGTGGTGGCCCAGATGCTCCGCTTCGAAGGCGGCGCGCGTCATCCAGGCCATCGCGTCGCGGAACCCTCGAAAGCGGAAGGTCTTGGCGATGGCTTTGCCGTCGTCCGATGTCTCCCAGCCGGCGCCGGCCAGTTCCTCGGGAAGCTCGGGGGAGTCGGTCATCGTCGCCTCCATGGACTGGTTCGTCTTGACGGGGAAGCTAGCGTCATTCGCCGGCTCTTGCACCCCGGGGCCTCGATGCGCGGCCGCGAAGCCACGGCGATTTTCCTGGTCAGTAGCGCGCCTTGGCCATCGCGGGTCGGCGTCATCGTGCGAACTCGGACCTCCGGGATGGGGAGCAGCGATCCTCACTACCCGACGAAGGGGTGTCATCATGCGCGGTGCAGATGGCACGTAACATTCGCAGCCGGTCTGCTCAAAAGCGGCTGTACCGCCGTCACGCCGGACGAAGGGGCGCCAGGGGGGTCGTCAGGCTGACACACGAGGAAGTCCGCGAACGTCGACTGAATCCCTGGCCGCTGGGTCGTCTTCGAGGCGGAACTCACCGGAAACCTGGTGCCGCCGTCGGCGGATCCGCTGGTTGCCGGGACCTTGCACGGGGACGCGACGTTCGCGGAGGTAACCCTCGCGGTGCAACCGCCGCTCAGCTTCGACACCGGCCGGCAGACAGAGGGCGCGACCGTCTGCCAGGTCAGCTGAGCCTTCATGCCGAGCCTGAACCGGCCAGCGTGGGAAGCGACATGCACCATTTGCTGACCCTAGTTGCGGGCTGCGGCCGTGCGGCCCGGCGGGCGGCTCCAAGGTGCGACGGTGCTCCCGCGGCGACGATGGTCGAAATCGCCTGAGAGGGGGTTTCCGCTTGGTGAAAGCCTGGGGAGGCAATCTGGCTAGACCGGCGCGGGCGCGAGCCCTCGGGCTCGCTCATCATGATTCAGAACTAGGCGCTGACGCTCAAGCAGTTCCGCGCGCTCGCCGCGACGGTCGATGCCGGGTCGGTCGCCGCGGCGGCGAGCACCGCCCCGCCCCCGGGAGTCAGCCACTTCCGGCCGCCGCGCGCGCGATCGAGAGCGGCCTTGACCTTTGCAGCCAGCGGTTATCCGCAATCAGTCCGGAGCGTGGTACCGCGCCGAGTCCGGACTCAGCCGGGATCCGCGGTGAAGCCCGCGGCCTCGATGCCCGCTATTGCGGCGAGCTCGTCGTTGTCGCCGGTGTCGCCGCTGATGCCAACGGCGCCGATGATCGCGCCGCGGCGGTCCCGCACGAGGACGCCGCCGGGAACGGGCACGAGCCCGCCGTCGAACGCGGCATTGACCGCGAGCACGAAATAGGCCTGCTGGTCGGCGCGCGCCTTGAGGGCCCGCGACCCCACGCCGAGGCCGAGCGCCCCGTGCGCCTTGCCATGAGCGACCTGGAACCGCATGTTCGCCGCCCCGTCCTCGCGCTCGAACGCCTTGAGGTGGCTGCCCGCATCGAGAACGCAGACGACGAGAGGCTGCATCTCCCGTTCGCGGCCCGCGGCGAGTGCCTTGCGGACGATGGTGCGGGCCTTGTTGAGCGTGATCGCCGCCATGCTCAGGCTCCCTTCCTCTCCCGGCGTCGGGCGAACAGCGCCGGCTCGGTGTATCCGTTGGGCCACTCGGTGCCCTTGAAGACTAGATCGCAGGCGGCTTTGAAGGCGGGCCCGTCAAAGGCGGGGGCCATGGGCGTGTAGCCCGGCTCGTCCGCGTTCTGGCGGTCGACCACCCGGGCCATGCGCTTCAGCGTCTCCAGCACCTGGTCGGTGGTGACGATACCATGCAGGAGCCAGTTGGCCACGTGCTGCGACGAGATTCGGAGCGTCGCGCGATCCTCCATCAGGCCGACGTCCTCGATGTCGGGAACCTTCGAGCAGCCGACCCCTTGGTCGATCCAGCGCACCACGTAGCCGAGGATGCCCTGGCAGTTGTTGTCGAGCTCCGCCTGGATCGCGTCGTCGGGCCAGTTAGTCTCGCGCGCGAGCGGGATCGTGAGCATGGCGTCCGGATCGGCGTGGCGTCGGCCTGCCAGCTCCGCCTGCCGGGCAGCGACGTCGACCCGGTGGTAGTGGACGGCGTGCAGCGTCGCCGCGGTCGGCGAGGGGACCCATGCCGTGTTGGCGCCGGCCATGGGGTGCTCGAGCTTCTCCTCCAGCATCGCCGCCATCAGGTCGGGCTTCGGCCACATGCCCTTGCCGATCTGGGCGACGCCGCGCAACCCGCAGGCGAGCCCGACATCGATGTTGTTGTCCTCGTAGGCCTGGAACCAGGGCTCGCGCTTCATTTCGAGCTTGCGCACCATCGGCCCGGCCTGCATCGAGGTGTGGATCTCGTCGCCGGTGCGGTCGAGGAAGCCCGTATTGATGAAGCAGATGCGGGAGCGGGCGGCGCGGATGCACTCCTTGAGGGTCAGGCTGGTGCGCCGCT
>JBEPXW010000149.1:0-5256 GCA_041641715.1 Pseudomonadota bacterium | reverse complement strand
TGGGCGAGGCGGCGATCCTCAAGGTGCTGGGGGCCGAGCGGCGCCGGATTCTCGCGAGCTTCGCGCTCCGCGCGGCGATCCTCGGCGGTGTCGCCGGGGTCGTGGCGCTGGGCGTCGGCACCGTCGCGGGATGGGCGGCGACGCATTTCGCCCTCGGGGCCGACTTCGCGGCGCAGCCGCTCGCGGGCCTCGCGGTCGTCCTCGCCGGCATCGCCGTCAGCCTTGCCGCGGGGCTCGCCTTCGCGCTGCGGCCGCTGGCCGTGCGCCCCGCGAGAGTGTTGCGCCGCGCGGCGGGGTGATATCGCTTTCCCTTGAAACGGGGGGGCGATTCACCGATATTCCGCTTCGGGCGGGCGCTTGGTGGCGCCTGCGGTGGAGACGTTCCGTCAACAGTTGACCAGAGGGCACCACATGGCGAACCCGAGCTACATGCGCAGCCAGACGATCACCCGCACGGCGGAGGTCGATGCCGGGCTGCGCGCCTACATGAACAAGGTCTACGCGCTGATGGCCGGCGCGATGATCATCACGGGGGTCGTGTCCTACGCCGTCGGGATGGATCTCAGGGCCGTCATGGCCGGCGAGGCGACGACGTTGCTGCCTGCCGCCCTGGTCTCGGCGATGTTCTCCTCGCCGACCATGTACATCATCATGTTCGCGCCGCTGATCGTCGTGTTCGCCTTCGGCGCGATGATTAACCGGATGAGCGCGAGCACGGCGCAGGCCGTCTTCTGGGGCTTCGCGGCGCTGATCGGCCTCTCGATTGCCGACATCTTCGCCGTGTTCACCGGTCACTCCATCGCGCGGACCTTCTTCATCACGGCGATCTCCTTCGGCGCGCTGTCGCTCTGGGGCTACACGACGAAGAAGGATTTGTCGGGCTGGGGCTCGTTCCTGATCATGGGCGTGGTCGGTCTGATCGTCGCCATGATCATCAACATGTTCCTGCAGTCGACGGCGCTGCACTGGGCCGTGTCGGTCCTCGGCGTGCTGATCTTCGCGGGCCTGACGGCCTATGACACGCAGAGCATCAAGAACGAGTACCTGACCTTCCGCGGCAGCCCGGAGGGCGAGGCCTATCTCGAGAAGGGTGCGGTGATGGGCGCGCTGCGCCTCTACCTCGACTTCCTGAACATGTTCCTGTTCCTGCTGCAGTTCCTCGGCGCCGCCCGGGAGTGACGCCGCAGGCGAGCGAACGATGAAAGGGCCGGGAAAACCCGGCCCTTTCTCTTTGACGGCTCGAAACGCGAAAGGGCGGCCGCGGGGCCGCCCTTCGAGCGCCGCGCGGGGCGCGGTGTTACCTGATCTTGCCTTCCTTGAACTCGACATGCTTGCGCGCGACGGGGTCGTACTTCCGCACGGTCAGCTTGTCGGTCATCGTGCGGGTGTTCTTCTTCGTGACGTAGAAGAAGCCCGTGCCCGCGGTCGAGTTAAGGCGGATCTTCACCGTGGTCGGCTTCGCCATGGTCCTGTCTCCCGAGGGGCGCCGCCCCTTCTCCTGCCCGCCGGCCCGGGGGCCGCGGGCGCGCAATCCGAGGCCCCGTTACCTACTCATCCGCCGGGACCTGTCAAGGGGAAACGCGGCCGTCCCATCCGCGCCGCGACCAGCGCCAGATAGCCGAGCGCGAGCGCTGCCGAGGCGAGCATCAGCCCGTCCGGCGGCAGGAGGCTGTCCATCGCCCAGCCGAGCAGCGCCGGCGAGATCAGCGCGCCGATGCCGTAGCCGAGGATGACCGCGCCGTTCGCCACGGCGAGCCGCGAGCCGCGGTAGCGCGCGCCGAGCTCGGTCAGCGCGATCGTGTAGAGCCCGACCGAGATCGCGCCCCACGCGCCGGCGAAGAGCGCCATCAGCGCGAAGGAGTTTCCCGCCAGCGCCATGCCGACTGGCGCCGCCGCCGAGCCGGCGGCGACCACCGCCAGCACGGCGCGCCGGTCGAAGCGGTCCGCGGCCCAGCCGAGCGGGATCTGCAGCACCATGCAGCCGATTGCGAAGATCGAGAGAAGAAGCGCCGCCTCGGACTCGGCCAGCCCGCTCCGCACGCCCCAGACGGCGATCAGCGCCATGGCGCCGAACTCGATGGTGCCGAAGAGGACCACGGCGAACACCACTGCCGGGTCGGTCAGGAAGATCCCGAAGGCCGCGAAGGGCGAGGGCCGGTCGTCGTCGGCGATGTCGGGGGCGCTGCCGAGCCCCGCGACAATCGGCGCGATCCCGGCCAGCACCACGCCCGCGCCGACGGCGAAGGGCAGCATTCCCTCGAGCCCGGTCAGGCCGAGGAGCGCCGGGCCGAGGGCGAAGCCGGCCGAGACCGAGAGGGCGTAGATCGCGATGATCCGCCCGCGGTTCAGCTCCGGCGCCGCGGCGACGATCCAGTACTCGGAGGCGAAGAAGAGCGCCGTCCCGGCGACGCCGAAGAGGAAGCGCAGCAGCGTCCAGTAGAGGAAACCCTCGCCGAGCGGGATGGCGATCATCGTGGCGGCGAGCCCCAGCGCCGCGGCGATCATCAGCCGCCCGAGGCCGACCCGGCGCAGCACCGGCGGCAGCAACGGCGCGCCCGCGACCATCGCGACGGCGGCGGCGGTCGTGTTCAGGCCGATCAGCGTGCCGCTGGCCCCGGCGCGCTCGAGCACGAGGCCGAAGAGCGGGTAGCTCATCGCCATGGTCACGCCGAACAGCGTGATCGCCGCGATGGGCGCGATCTGGGTGGTCAGCGCGGCAAGGCCGGCCCGGGCGCCCATCCCGGCCTCAGAGCGGGTCGACGAAGGACCGGCCTTCGGCGTGCCAGAAGAACGGGACCGGGCGGTCCGAGCCGGGATCGGCGAGGCGGGCCTCGATCTCCGCCAGCACCACCTCGGTGATGAAGGGCAGGTCGAGGGCGCGGGCCTCGGAGAGCGTCAGCCAGCGGAGATGCGAAAGCTCGCCGCGGGCGAGGGCGAAGTCCTCGGCGTCGCCGGCGAGGCGCGTGGCGTCGACGTGGAAGAAGCGGGCGTCGAAGCGGCGCGGGCGCCCGGGCGGGGTGATGGCGCGGAAGACGAATTCGAGGCCGTCTGCCGCCGGGCGATGGCCGGCCTCGAAGAACGTATCCCAGTCCGGTCCGGCGGCCTCCGGCCGCGCGCCCTCGGGGCAGCCGAGGGCGAGGCCGGTCTCCTCCCATAGCTCGCGGATCGCGGCCATGGCGAGCGCGTGGGCGAGCCCAGGGTCGGCGCGATGGCCGAGCCGCGCCGCGGTGTCGGGGGCGAGTGGCCGGCCGGCGGGAATCTCCGCGTCCTCCGCGTCGACCGCGCCGCCGGGGAAGACGAATTTCGAGGCCATGAAGGCGGCGCCGCGACCGCGCTGGCCCATGAGGATGCGCGGCTCGCCCGCCCCGCGCCGGACGAGGATGACGGTCGCGGCGTCGCGCAGGGCGTCCTTCGGCCTCTCGGGGCTCGCGGTCTCGGCAGGGGTCATGGGCGCGTCCGGAAGGCTGCGGCGGGCCGGACTATGGAGCGCGCGAGGCGGCCTTGTCCAGCGCCCGGTCAGCGGTGCCCGCGGGGAGCCTCATCGAAGCCGTGCATGCGCAGAGCCCACTGCATCGCGACGACCATCCCCTTGATCCGGGGGAGGAGCCAGATCGCCATGCCCAGCGTCACCACGGGCCAGACCGCCCAGTGCATCCAGAGCGGCGGCGCGAAGCGGGTCTCGACGAACAGCAGCAGGCTGACGACCACGTGGCCGACGATCAGGATGGTGGCCCAGGCCGGCGCGTCGTCGGCACGGTGGTGATGCAACTCCTCGCCGCAGGAGACGCAGCTCTGGCGCACCGTCAGGAAGCTGCTCATCATCGGCCCGCCGCCGCAGCCCGGGCAGCGCCCGCGCCAGCCGCGCAGCAGTGCCGGCCCCAGCGGGCGGTCCGCCACGGCGTCGGGCTCGGTCACGGTATCGGCCGGCGCATGGTCGTCGTGGGTCGCGTGCGATGCATCCATGGCGGGAAACTAGTGGCGCGGGCGGCCGCCTGCATCCATCTAAACGGTCTTGCGGCACCATGTCGCGAAGCCGGCGACGGAATCCGCGGCGCGCCGCGTTCACAAGGCAAGCGAGGTTACGGGCCGGAGGGCCGGCCCGGGGTGCGGAGGCAAGGCATGTTGAAAGCGTTGAAGGCGCTGGGGCTCGCGGTCCTCGTCGGCGCCGGGCCGGCGATGGCGGACCCGGCCCGCGCGCAGGGCGGGGGCCTGCTCGAGGCGCTCGACCGCAACGACGACGGCGCCATCGACCGGCAGGAGGCGCGGGCGTTCCGCGAGGCCCGTTTCCGGCGCCTCGACCGCGACGGCGACGGCGCCGTGACCGAGGACGAGATGATCGCCGCGGCCGAGGAACGCGCGGCGAGACGGGCCGCGAGAATGTTGGCCATGATGGACCGGAACGGCGATGGTCGGATCGAGCCCGCCGAGCTCGCCGCCCGCGGGCAGGCGCGGTTCGAGCGGACGGACGCGGACGGCGACGGCCGCGCGACGATGGAGGAGATCCGGGCGCACTGGCTCGCCCGGCGGCACGGCGATGACAACGCGGCGCGCCCTGCGGACTGAGACAGCCGCGCGCCGAAGGGAGGGTCGGGGCAGAATCGATGTCGGCCATGCTGGATGTGCGCAGCACGGACGAGGACGCCCTGCTCCTCGCCCGCTTTGCCGGCGGCGACCAGGAGGCGGCGCGGGTTCTGACCGACCGCTGCCTTCCCGGCGTGCTGCGCCAGGCGTGGCGCATGCTCGGCGACGAGGCCGAGGCCGAGGACGTGGCGCAGGAGGCGATGCTGAGGCTCTGGCGCCAGGCGCGGACGTGGCGCGCGGGGGAGGCGCGGATATCGACATGGCTCTACCGGGTGACGCACAACCTCTGCATCGACCGGCTGCGCAAGCGCCGGCCCACGGCGGCGATCGACGACAGCCCCGAGCCGCCGGACCCGGCGCCGACCGCGCTCGACCGGCTGGCCGATTCGGAGGAGAGCCGCGCGCTCGTCCGCGCCATCCGGGCGCTGCCCGACCGCCAGCGGCAGGCGCTGGTTCTGCGCCATTTCGACGGGCTCTCGAACCCCGAGATCGGCGAGCGGCTGGACTGCTCGGTGGAGGCCGTCGAGAGCCTGCTCGCGCGGGCCCGCCGCCAGCTTGCCGCCGACATGAACGACATGAGCGAAGGGTAACACGATGACCGAGAAGTCTTCATTCGATCTGGACGCGGCGCTCGCGTCGCTGGCGCGCACCGAGCGCGCGGCGCGCCCGCGCGTC
>JBEPXW010000148.1:0-5266 GCA_041641715.1 Pseudomonadota bacterium | reverse complement strand
AGATCCCGAGCACGCCGTCGCCGATGAAGTTGAGGATCTCGCCCCCGTGCTCGATGACCGGCTCGGCGGTGCATTCGAAGTAGCAGTTCAGCAGCGCCAGGTAGTCGTCCGGCTTCATCGTGTCCGAGAGGCGGGTCGAGCCGCGCAGGTCCGAGAACCAGACCACCGCCGGGATGAACGCGCCGTCGCCGCGCCGGATGTCGCCCTCCAGCACGCGCCCCCCGGCCGTCGGCCCCAGATAGGCATGCGCCAGGTTCTCGGTCACGCTCCGCTGGATCGCCATGCGGCAGGCGATGGCGAGCCTTTTCTGGATGCGGCTCAGCGCCTCGATGTCGATGTCGAGAAACCCTTCCTCGCGCCGGGTGGCCCAGCTCGAGAGAATGCCGGTGGGCCCCTCCTCGAAGTCGGCGACCTTGGCGACGTTGAAATGCGCCGCCGTCAGCAGGTAATCGGTGTAGCCCTGCTCGGCGAACTCGTGCAGCACGTCGAAGTCGAGCATGGCGCCCTCGCCCTTGAGTCGCCGGCGCATGCGCGGCAGACCCCGGGTCAGGGCATGGTAGAACGGGCTCTTGAGCCAGAAGGCGTTGCCTGCGCTCGAGTGATAGTACTGCTCGAGCTTGGCGCCCTCGCCCCGCCACCAGAAGACCTGCTCGGCGCGAAACAGGGGGTGCAGGGTGGGCCAGCTCATGACCGCCCGCTCGATCGGGATGCCGACCGCGTGCAGTCGGCGGCAGAGCCCCTCGAACAGCCCGAGGATCTCGGGATCGCCGAGGGCGGCGTCCATGAGCCAGTCCTCGATCTCCGCGATGAGCGCGCTGTGCGACATGCGCGAGATGTAGCGCCGGACCGGCCCGCCGCCAAGCGCCGCGTCAGGCCGCCTCGCCCTTGCCCGCGAAGCGCGCCGCCATCGCCTCGCGCATCTCGTCCGAGATCTTGGCGAATAGGTTGTCCGGGACGGCGAAGCCGTGGCCCGGCCCGAGCGCCTCGAGCGCGGCGGCCACGTCTTCGGGCCAAGCCGTGCCCTCGCTTGTAAGCCCCAGCGCCTCGAGCATCCGGTCCGCGCTGTCCGGCACGAACGGCCGCGAGAGGATGGCGTAGAGACGGACCAGGTTGAGGGCGTAGCGGATCGTTGCCGCGGCCCGCTCCGGATCCTCCTTCACGGCGGCCCAGGGTGCGGCGCGCTGCAGGTACTCGTTGCCCTCGACCCAGATGGCGCGCAGCTCCATGGCGGCCTTGCGGATCTCGATGGCCTCCCAGTGCGCCTCGTAGGTCTTCAGGCGCCGGGCGATCTCGGCCGTCACGGCTGTCTCCTCCGGGCCATAGGCGCCGCCCTCCGGCACCTCTTCGCCGAAGCGCGAGCGGCAGAACTTCGTGACGCGGCTGACGAAGTTGCCGAGCACGTCGGCGAGGTCCTTGTTCACGCCTGTCTGGAAGGCCGACCAGGTGAAATCGGCGTCCGACCCCTCGGGCGCGTTGGAGAGGAGCCACCAGCGCCAGTAGTCGGACGGCAGGATCTCCAGCGCCTGGTCCATGAAGACGCCGCGCCCCTGGCTGGTGGAGAACTTGCCGCTCTCGTAGTTCAGCCAGTTGAACGCCTTGATGTAGTCCACGAGCTTCCAGGGCTCATTGCCGTCGAAGTTCGTCCCCATCAGCGTCGCCGGGAAGGAGAGCGTGTGGAACGGCACGTTGTCCTTCGCCATGAACTGCACGTAGCGCACGTCGTCGGCGCCGAAGTCCTCCCGCCACCAGCGCTGCCAGGCGGAGTCGTCGAGGCCATGCGCGTCGGCCCACTCGGCGGTCGCGGCGATGTACTCGATGGGCGCGTCGAACCAGACGTAGAAGACCTTGCCCTCCATGCCGGGCCAGTCCTCCGCGCCGCGCCTGACCGGGATGCCCCAGTCGAGGTCGCGGGTGATCGAGCGGTCGCGCAGGCCGTCGCCCTCGTGCAGCCACTTCTTGGCGATCGAGGTGGTGAGGATCGGCCAGTCGTGCTGCGAGTCGATCCAGGCGTCGAGCCGCTCACGCATCTTCGAGAGGCGCAGGTAGAGGTGCTTGGTCTCGCGCAGCTCGAGCTCGGTGGCGCCCGAGATCGCCGAGCGCGGCTCGATCAGGTCCTTGGGGTCGAGCTGCTTGGTGCAGCTTTCGCACTGGTCGCCGCGGGCGCGCTCGTAGCCGCACTCGGGGCAGGTGCCCTCGATGTAGCGGTCCGGCAGGAAGCGGCCGTCGGCGGGCGAGTAGAACTGCTCCTCGGCCACCTCCTCGATCAGCCCGGCCTCGTAGAGCCGCCCGGCCATGTGCTGGGTCAGCACCCGGTTCCGCTCGGACGACGACCGCCCGAAATGGTCGAAGGAGAGGCGGAACCCGTCGCCGAGGCGCTTCTGCACCTCCCACATTTCGGCGCAGTACTCGGCCACCGGCTGGCCGGCCTGCGCGGCGGCGAGCTCGGCCGGCGTGCCATGCTCGTCGGTGGCGCAGATCAGCATGACCTCGTGCCCGCGGGCACGCATGTAGCGCGCATAGGCGTCCGCCGGCAGCATCGAGCCGACGAGATTGCCGAGATGCTTGACGCCGTTGATGTAGGGCAGGGCAGAGGTGACGAGGATGCGGGCCATGGTGCCTCTGTATGCGGGCGCAACTCGGGGGCCCTCTATAGCGGCAAGCCCGCGCGGGGCAAAGGGGCGCGTCGCGTCGCGCGTCCGCCCGCGTCGTACGGCGAGAGCCTCGGGCGGGCCGCGGATTGGAGAGACGCCCCTTCGAGTCGCGGCGGCATTCCCTCGCGCGGCCAGCGATGCTAGGCTTCGGCCCGTATGCGGCGCGTGACCGACGGGCTTCGCCGGACGTGCCGCCGAGGGCGCGTCGAGCCGAGAGCCTTTTGCCAGCAGTCTTCTGTACGCGACGCGCGATCCTCGCGAGGACGATTGAGTCCGAAAGAGGAGCCACGCAATGGTTTTCTATCATGACGGCATGCGGACGCTGCAGGACCGCTACGAGGGCCGCGCGGTGGCCGACCGGCTGGAGGAGAGGCGCACCCGCCACAGTTTCTCGGACGGGGAACGGGCGCTGATTGAGTCCGTCCCCTTCTTCTTCCTGGCGACCGCGACGGAGGACAGCGTCGACTGCTCCTTCAAGGGCGGCGAGCCAGGCTTCGTCCGTGTGATGGACGACAATGTGCTGGCCTGGCCCGATTACGACGGCAATCGCATGTACCGCAGCCTCGGAAACATCCTGCGGAACCCCCGCGTCGGCCTGCTCTTCATGCGTTTCGTCACTGAAAGACCGCCTGACGCGCCCGCGCGGCTGAGGATCAACGGCCGCGCCGAGATCGACGAGGCGGCGGACGCGGTCGCCGGCATGCCCGGGGCGAAGCGCCTCGTGCGCGTTGTCGCGGACCACATCTTCCCCAACTGCCCCCGCTACATCCCCAGAATGACGCTGGAGGAGGGGTCCGTCTACGCGCCGCGGGAGGGCCACACGCCGCCGGACCCAGCATGGAAGTCGAAGCCGTTCGTCAAGGACATCTTCGACAGCGAGCGGAACCACGGAGGCGACGACTGAGGCGCCCCCGCGCCCGAGCCCGCGAGGAGCCCGGACGAGACACCGAGTGTTTGACCGAGGGCTGGAACGCGGTAAATTTGCGCCGGGGATGCGGTGAAAGGGGTGGCCCGGAACGGCCGATTTTTTACCGAGGGAGCATCCCGATGCAACGCACGTCGTTTACGGCCGAGGAGGTCCATGACCTCGCCCCCGATTTTTCCGGCTTAATCCTGCGGCCCACCGACCCCGGCTACGACGAGGCCCGGAAGGTCCATAACGGCCTCGTCGACAAGCATCCCGCGCTGATCGCCCGGTGCCGCGGCACTGCGGACATCGCCGACGCCATCCGGCTCGGCCGGCAGCTCGGGCTCGAGGTGGCGGTCAAGGGTGGCGGGCACAACGTCGCCGGCCGCGCTACCGTGGAGGGCGGGCTCGTCATCGACCTCTCGCAGATGAAGGGCATCCATGTCGACGCCCAGGCGTGCACCGTCCGCGCCCAGGGCGGCGTCACCTGGGCCGAGCTCAACCGCGAGACCCAGCTTCACGGCCTCGCGGTCACCGGCGGCGTCGTGTCCTCGACCGGGATCGCGGGGCTGACGCTCGGCGGCGGGCTCGGCTGGCTGATGAGCCGGTTCGGGCTCGCTCTCGACAACCTGCTCTCGGTCGAGCTCGTGACCGCCGACGGCACGATCCTGACCGCGAGCGCGGACGACAACCCGGACCTCTTCTGGGCGCTGCGCGGCGGCGGCGGCAATTTCGGTGTGGCGTCATCCTTCGAGTACCGGCTCCACCCGGTCGGGCCGACGGTGACGGGCGGGCTCATCCTCTACCCGTTTGAGCGCGCCGGCGAGGTGCTCAGGCACTACCGCGGCCTGACCGCCTCGCTGCCCGAGGATCTCACGCTCTTCGCCGGGCTGGTGCACGCGCCGGACGGCTCGGGGACGAAGCTCGCCGGCATGGTGGGCTGTCACTCGGGGCCGCTCGAGGACGCCGAGGCGGCGTTCGCGCCGGTGCGCGCGCTCGAGGCGCCGGTCGCCGACATGATCGGTCCCATGCCCTACTGCGCGGTCAATTCGATGCTCGACGACGCCTATCCGAAGGGCGCGCTGAATCACTGGAAGTCGCGCTTCCTCGCGGAGCTGAGCGATGGCGCCATCGACCAGATGGTGGCCTGCTTCGCCGACTGCCCGACGCCGATGGGCCAGGTGCTGATCGAGCACTTCCACGGCGCCGCGACGCGGGTGGCGGCGAGCGACACCGCCTTCCCGCATCGCTCGGACGGGTTCAACCTCGTTGTGCTCTCGGAGTGGCTGGACCATGCCATGACGGATGAATGCGTCGCCTGGGCCCGCGACACCTATGCGGCGATGCAGCCCTTCGTCGGCGCCGGCCGCTACGTCAATTATCTCGACGACGAGGAGGAGGGCGATCCCGTCGCGGCGGCCTACGGGCCGAACCATGACCGGCTCAGGGAGATCAAGACGAAGTACGATCCGGGGAACGTCTTCCACCTGAACCAGAACATCCGCCCGCTGGACTGAGCGGGCGGGCGCGAGGCCGGTCTCAGGCGCCGGCCTCCGCCCGGCGCATGAGCCGCGCCCGCGCTTCCGGCACGCGCGCGACCTCGACGCCGGTGAAGACGTGCAGGGTGTTGAGTTCGCTGTCGATCACCGCGTGGTCCGAGACCCAGCCGCCCAACATCAGGTAGGAGCGCAAGAGCGGCGGCATCAGC
>JBEPXW010000147.1:0-5275 GCA_041641715.1 Pseudomonadota bacterium | reverse complement strand
ATGAAGTAGATCATCCCAGCGGTGACCGCCGTGTCGAGGAGCGAGTCCTTGAGTTTGGCCGGCGTCAGCCCGTCGCCGACGAGGTTGAGCGCGAGGCCGTAGACGAGGATCAGCATGACGCCGACGGCCGCCGCCGGCGTCGGCGTGAAGAGCCCGAGGCCGAGGCCGAGGATGATCGCCCCGAAGATCAGGATCACCGGCAGGAGGCGCGCTATGGCCTTGCGGCGCTCGGCCGGGGCCATAACGCTGGCCTCGGGCGCGAGCTCGGGCTTGAGGCGAATCTGCAGCAACACCACGACGATGAAGAAGGCGACCGCGAGAAGGCCGGGCACCAGCGCGGCCTGGAACATCTGGATGATCGAGGCCTCGACGATGATCGCGTAGATCACCAGCGGCACCGAGGGCGGTATCAGGATCCCGAGCGTGCCGCCCGCGGCCAGCGCGCCGGTGGCCAGCCGCGGGTCGTAGTGCAGCTTCCGGAGCTCCGGCAGCGCCACCCGCCCCATGGTCGAGGCCGTGGCGAGCGACGAGCCGCAGACCGCGCCGAAGCCGGCGCAGGCTCCGATGGCGGCGATGGCGACGCCGCCCCGAACCCGGCTCACCAGCGCATTGATCCCCTGGAAGAGGTCGCGGCTGAGGTTGGCGTGGCTCGTGAGATAGCCCATCAGAACGAAGAGCGGCACGACCGAGAGGTCGTAGTTCGCCATGTGCGACCAGAGGAGCGTCTTGAAGCTCTGCAGATAGGGCTCGAAGCGAAGGAACGGCGCCGCGATGCTGAGCGCATAGTTGCCGCCGATGCCCACGGCGATCATGGCAAGCCCGACGGGCATACGGAGTGCCAGAAGGACGAAGAAGACGCCGAGCCCGGCGAGGCCGACGAGCTCACGCTCCATTGCCGGCTCCGCGCCTCGGATCCGCGGCCTGCATGGCCGCGATGGCCGCCCAGAGCGCGAGCGAGATGGCGCCGGGGATGTAGAAGGGCCACTCGACCCAGCCGAGGATGCTCGTGGATGTCCGGTCGTCGCGCGTCTCGATCAGCCCGACGACCATCATGATGCCGAGGAAGACGGCCGTGAGCGCGATCAGCGCCGTCCAGGCCCGGTCGAGCGCGCCGCGCAGGCGCGCGGGGAGCGCCGAGACGAAGATCTCGACCGCCACGTGACCGCGACTGAGCTGGCAGTAGGGGAAGAACATGAGCGCCGCGCAGCTGATCATGAGGCGCACGAAGTCCTCGTAGCCGGGCAGGCCATCCACGTTGACGCCGAGCGCCTCCAGCATGCCGCCGGCGGTGAAGGCTGCGACGTTGTAGCTCGTGACGACCGTGATCGCGAGGAGCAGGACCCCGCCCGCGATGGCCCACCAGGCCGCGAGAGTCTCGAGTGTCCGCCGCATCGGCCGCCTCCGGCCGGGCCTCTCCCGGATCAGGAGAAGCCTCGGCGCTGGTCCCCGCTTCTCGGGCTCAGTTCGAGTGCTTCTCGATCGCCACGCGGGCGGCCTCGACCAGCCTCTCGCCGTCGAGCCCGGCGGCGTTGGCCTCCTCGATCCAGCGCTGGACGACCTCGGCGCCCCGCTCGTCGAAGCCGGCCTTCGCCTCGGCGTCGAGGCCGATGATCTCGCCGCCGCTTTCGCGCTGAAGCTTCTTGCCGACGGCCTCGACCTTGTCCCAGACCTTGCCCATCTCCTCGGCGATCGCGGCGCCGGAGTTGGCGTCGATGACGGCCTTCAGATCATCGGGCAACGCCTCGTAGCGCTCCCTGTTCATGGCGAAGAGAAAGACGGCCGCGCCGAAGCGGCTGCCGTCGGCGCCCTCGATGGAGTACTCGGTCATCTCCTGGAGCTTGAGCGGCGGCACCACCTCGAAGGGCACCAGCGCGCCGTCGACCACGCCGGTCGAGAGCGCCTGCGGCAGCTCCGGCACCGGCATGCCGACCGGCTCGGCGCCCCAGGCCTCGATCATCCAGGCGCCGGTGCGCGACGGGGTGCGGAGCTTCAGGCCCTGGACGTCCTCGACCGAGGTCACCTTCGTCTCGCGCATGTGCAGCGCGTTGCCGGAATGGACGTGCAGCAGGATCGGATGCACCTCGGTGAAGTCAGGCGCGATCATCGGCCAGATCTCCTGGATCGCCAGGTTGGTGGCTTCGGCCGAGCCCCGGTGCACGGTTGGCAGCTCGAAGACCTCCGAGCGCGGGAAGACGCCCGGCGTGTAGCCCGGCAGCGTCCAGACCACGTCGGCGAAGCCGTCGCGGACCTGGCGGTAGAGCTCCGGCGGCTTGCCGCCCATGGACATGGAGGGGAAGATCTCGACCGCGATGCGCCCCTCCGACTGCGTCTCGAGCCGCTCGGCCCAGGGCTCGACCAGCTTCGTGTGGGCCGGCGAGTTCGGGCCGAGGAAGTGGTGCACAGTCAGCGTGACTTCCTGCGTCCAGGCGGCGCCGGCCGCGACGGCGAGCGCCGAGGCGGCGGCCAGGGCCGCGGTCCGCTGCGCAAACTTGTTCATGGCATTTCTCCCTGTCGATTGTCGTGCGCTCAGGTATCCAGGAACACCGTCTCTTCGCCTCCCTGGAGGTGCATGTCGAAGCGGTAGAGGGGCGCGCCGTCCCGCTCCTCGCGCGGGGCTATGAGCGTGGCGCGCCGGTGCTTCTGCTCGATGAGTTCGAGCACGGGGTCCTCGGCGTTCGCCTGCGCCTCGTCCGCGAAATACATCCGCGTGTGCAGGCCGATATTGATGCCGCGAGCCACCAGCCAGAGGCTCAGATGCGGCGCCATGAGCCGGCCGTTCCGGCCCATGACGCGGCCCGGCTTGACCGTCTCAACGACATAGCGCCCGGTCTCGAAGTCCGGGATCACGCGGCCCCAGCCGCGAAAGCCGTTCTCGACCTCGCTCGCGCGCGGGTCCTCCGGATGGGCGTGGATGCCGGCGGCGTTCGCCTGCCAGACCTCGATGAGCAGGTCCCGGACCGGCGCGCAGGTCCCGTCGAAGACGTGACCCTCGACGCGGATCCGCTCGCCGCGGGCGTTCGGGCCGGCGATGTCGCGGCCGAGCTCGCGGTCGAAGATTTCGAAACCGGCCGCTTCCGGGGCGAGGCCGATATGGACGTACGGTCCGGCGGTCTGCGAGGCGGTCTCCTTGAGGTAGTCGAGCGGCTGCGTCATGGCTCAGTTCCCCTCGGGCCGGTTCTCGAAGAGCGTCGAGCGGCGACCTCGCAGCACGATGTCGAACTTGTAGGAAAGGCTGTCGAACGGAACCGCCGCGTTCATGTCGAGGGGCGCGATGAGCCGGCGGATCGCCTCCTCGTCCGGGACGGTCCGGACGATCGGGCACTGCCAGATCAGCGGATCGCCCTCGAAATACATCTGGGTGATGAGGCGCTGGGCGAAGCCGGTGCCAAAGATCGAGAAATGAATGTGTGCCGGGCGCCAGCTATTGATCCAGTTGCGCCAGGGATAGGCGCCGGGCCTGATCGTGCGGAAGCAGTAGTATCCGTCCTCGTCCGTCAGCGTGCGCCCGCAGCCGCCAAAGTTCGGATCGATCGGGGCGATATAGGTGTCATTGCAGTGGCGGTAGCGACCACCGGCGTTCGCCTGCCAGATCTCGACCATGGCGTTCGGCACCGGCCGGGCGTTCTCGTCGAGCAGGCGGCCGTGCACGAGGATCCTCTCGCCGATCGGATCGCCGTCCTTGGCAAAGTTGCTGAGGAGATCGTTGTCGAGGGGGCCGATATCCTCGTGGCCGAACACGGGCCCGGTGATCTCGCTGAGTGTGTTCTCGAGCGAAAGAAGCGCGTTTCGCGGCGATCGCGTAACCGATGTCTTGTAGTCGGGAACATGGGCGGGCGGCTGCGTGGTCCGGTCACGCTGGTAGAAATCGCCTTTGGGCCGCATGGATGTTCTCCTGTCGGTCTTGTCGCAACGCCGTTCTCGGCGCCCGCTTGCCGGAGCGCGATGATGACCCAGTCTGCTATCCCGATCCCAGTATAGAAGGGCGCGAGGGTCAACGGCCACCGTGTTGCTTGGAAACGAAGCGCGCAAGGCGCCGGCACTGATGCTTCGCGAGACATTCGGTCCGTTGCGGGGTCAAAAGCGACCCGGCGGCGTGGCCCGGCGCCGCGCCGGTCGGAACACCGCCCGGGGAACCACCTGGGCCCTGGCCATGCGGCGTTCCCATTTTCCTTCCTTCGCTATGTGGATATCGACACGCAGCTCACGGGCGTCGACGTGGCGCGCGGCGAGCTCGGCCAAGGCGATGTTGCGCTTCGCGGTTGGTGACCACGCTGCGGACGTGACGTGGCCCACCACGCGGCGCCCCCGGTAAAGCAGCGCGTCGCGCGCGGGCTTCGACCCCTCGATATCCAGCATGACCAGCCGGCGCTGCGGCCCCACCGCGGCGTGTCGAAGCAGCGCGCGGCGTCCGTTGAAGTGCCCCTTAGGGAAATCGACCATGTGGGCCAGGCCGAGCTCGAAGGGTGTGCGTCCGCGGCTCGCGCGCTCGGCGTGATGGGCCGACTGGAAGTCGGTCCCGGTGAGGGGGAAGCCCGCCTCGAGGCGCGCGATGTCGAGCGCCGCCGAGCCGATGGCGCGTAGCCCGAAGGCCGCGCCCGCACGCCACAGGCGATCCCAGAGCGCAAGCGCATCGTCAGGCGTCGTCCACAGCTCGTAACCGAGATCGCCGGTGAAGCCGGTGCGCGAGACGAGTAGGCCGGGTTCCGCCTCCACCGCGTCGAACGGGCGGAGCGCGGCGAGGTCGAATCCCGCGGCCTCGAGCGTGGCGAAGGAGGTCGGGCCTTGCAGCGCGAGTCCGGCGACGGTTTCGGTCTCGTCGATGATCTCGACGTCGAAGCTCCAGGCGACGTCCTGAAGCCAGGCGAGCTGTCGTTCCTGGCAGCAGAGGCGGAAAGAGTCTGGCCCGAGCCTGAACAGCGTACCGTCGTCGATCACCATGCCGTCCTCGTCGCACCAGAGGACATAGGCCACACGACCCGGCGCGAGGTTGGCCACGTCGCGGGTGACCAGCCGGTTCGCCACGCGCGCCGCGTCCGGCCCGGCGAGCCGATACTTCCGCAGGGGCGAGATGTCGAAGAGGGTGGCCTGGTTGCGGATCGCGAAGTATTCGGGCTCGGCAGCCTGCAGGACACGGGGCGAGAGGAGCCCGGCCCAGTCGGTCCAGTTCTCGGCGGTCGAGAGCGCGCGGAGGCGGGGCTCGAAAGGCGTGCCCTTCAGCCCCAACCGGACGCCCGGGCGCGGGCCGGCCGCGCTGCTTGTCCCCGCGCGCCGATTC
>JBEPXW010000146.1:0-5279 GCA_041641715.1 Pseudomonadota bacterium | reverse complement strand
GCTCTTCCGATCTGTGGTCCGCGGCGCTTCGTATCGCATGGGCAGTCTTCCGTTGCGTGGGGTGCGTGACGGGACGGCGCGAGCCTTGCACAGCGCCCGCCCGGGCGCAACTGGCCGCGCCCGCATCCCGGCTTTGCAGAGCCGGCCCGGCTGGGGCTATTGTGCGCGCGGAAACCGCCCGCCCGGCGCGGGCAAAGAAAGCCGAGGAGCGGCCCCATGAAGACCTACCAGCATTTCATCGACGGCGAGTACGTGGACCCCGCCAGGGGCGAGTGGTTCGAGTCGATGGACCCCTACCGCGGCGAGCCCTGGGCGCGCATCCCGCGCGGCACGGCGGAGGACGTGGACCGTGCCGTGACAGCCGCCAGGCGGGCGATGACGGAGGGGCCGTGGGCGCAATGGACGCCCTCGCAGCGCGGCAAGGTCATGCGCAAGCTGGGCGACCTCGTCGCCCAGCACGCCGAGCGCATCGCCGAGATCGAGGTGCGCGACAACGGCAAGCTCTACTCCGAGATGGTCGGCCAGATGCGCTATCACCCGGAGTGGTGGTATTACTACGGCGGCCTCGCCGACAAGATCGAGGGCGGGGTCGTGCCCATCGACAAGGCCGACAACTTCACCTTCACCACCTCGGAACCCGTCGGCGTGGTCGGCGCCATCACCGCCTGGAACTCGCCCTGCCTCTTCATCGCCTGGAAATGCGCGCCCGCCCTCGCCGCCGGCTGCTCGGTGGTCATCAAGCCCTCCGAGTTCACCTCGGCCTCGACGCTGGAATACGCCGCGCTGACCAAGGAGGCCGGCATCCCCGACGGCGTCTTCAACGTCGTCTCCGGCTACGGCAACGAGGCGGGCGCGGCGCTGGTCGAGCACGAGGACGTGCGCAAGATCGCCTTCACCGGCTCGGTCGCGACCGGCACCCGCATTTACCAGCAGGCGGCGAAGACCCTGAAGCGCGTCTCGCTCGAGCTCGGCGGCAAGTCGCCGAACATCGTCTTCGACGACGCCAATCTCGACATGGCGGCGGCGGGCGCCGTCTCGGGCATTTTCGCCGCCACGGGGCAAACCTGCGTGGCGGGCTCGCGCCTCCTCGTGCAGAACTCGATCAAGGAGCAGTTCACCGAGCGGATGGTCGAGATGGCGCGCTCCGCCAAGATCGGTGACCCGATGGAGGCGGACACCAATGTCGGCCCCGTCACCACCGAGCCGCAGTACAAGAAAGTCCTCGACTATATCGGCATCGGCAAGGAGGAGGGCGCCACGCTCCTCCTCGGCGGCGGCCCGGCCGAGGGCCCCGGCGTTCGGGGCGGCCAGTTCGTCGAGCCGACCATCTTCACCGACGTCCGCAACGACATGCGCATCGCGCAGGAGGAGATCTTCGGCCCCGTCCTCTCGATCATCGGCTTCGAGGACGAGGCGGAGGCCGTGCGGATCGGCAACGACGTGATCTTCGGGCTCGCCGCCGGCGTCTGGACCCGCGACATCGGCCGCGCCGTGCGCATGTCGAAGGCGCTCAGGGCCGGAACGGTCTGGATCAACACCTACCGCGCCATCAGCTACATGATGCCCTTCGGCGGCATGAAGCGCTCGGGGCTCGGCCGGGAGAACGGCATGCAGTCGATCAAGGAGTTCCTCGAGACCAAGTCGGTCTGGATCAACACCGCGGACGCGGCACCGGGCAACCCCTTCGTGATGCGCTGACGGCGGCGGAGCGGCACCGCAGCATGCCCGCCATCGTCATCAACTCCGCCCTCTGGGGCGAGATGTTCGGGACGGAGGCCGTGCGCGCCCTGTTCTCCGACGCGGCGACGGTGCAGCGCTATCTCGACGTCGAGGCTGCGCTCGCCCGGGCGCAAGGAAGGCTCGGCCTGATCCCCGCCGAGGCGGCCGACGCCATCACGGCCATCGCGGATGCCTCCCGCATCGACTGGGAGCGTCTCTCGGCGCGCACCCAGGTGGTCGGCTACCCGATCCTGCCCCTCGTCGAGCAGCTCTCCGGCTGGGCCGAGGACGGCCTCGGCCAGTGGTGCCACTGGGGCGCGACGACGCAGGACATCATGGACACGGCCGACGTGCTCCAGATCCGCGCCGCGCTCGAGCTGCTCTCCGCCGACCTCGACGCCGTCGCCGCCGCGCTGGCGGCGCTGGCGGAGGCCCACGCCGAGACGCCCATGGCCGGCCGCACGCATCTCCAGCATGCGCTGCCGGTCTCCTTCGGGCTCAAGGCCGCCACCTGGCTCTCGGCGATCGACCGCCACCGGGCGCGGCTGGCCGAGCTGCGCCCGCGCCTCGAGGTGGTCCAGTTCGCCGGGGCGGCCGGCACGCTCGCCTCGCTCGGCGAGGAGCAGGGCCTCGCCACGCAGGCCGCGCTCGCCGAGGAACTCGGCCTCGCCGTGCCCGACATCACCTGGCACAGCATCCGCGACGGCTTCGCCGAGGTCACCGGCTGGCTCGCCCTCGTCACCGGCTCCCTCGCAAAGATCGGCCTCGACGTCGCGCTGATGATGCAGACCGAGTCGGGCGAGGCTCTCGAGCCCTTCCAGCCCGGCCGCGGCGCCTCCTCCACCATGCCGCAGAAGAGGAACCCCATCGGCGCCGAGCTGATGATCGCCTCGGCCAAGATCGTGCGCGAGCAGCACTCGCTGATGCTCGACGCCATGGTGCAGGACCACGAGCGCGCCACCGGCCCCTGGCACGCCGAGTGGCAGGCAGTCCCGACCGCCTTCGTCGCCGCCTCTGGAGGCCTCCGAGCCGCGCGCGAGGTGCTCGAGGGGCTCGAGGTGCGCCCGGACGCCATGCGCCGGGTTCTCGACGTCACCGGCGGGCTGATCGTCGCCGAGGCGGTGATGATGGGCCTCGCGCCCCATCTCGGCCGGCAGGTGGCGCACGACCTCGTCTATGACTGCTGTCGCAGGGCGCTTGCCGAGGACGTCGCCTTCCTCGACGCCCTCTCCGCCGAGCCGCGAATCGCCGCGGTGATGGACCGCGACGCGCTGGCCCGGCTCGTCGACCCGGCGAACTACCTCGGTGCCGGGCCGGCGATGACCCGGCGGCTCCTGGCGCAGCGCAGGGGCTGAGGCGGCGGCTCCGCAGGGCCCCTGCCAGGCCTTGCCCTCCGCCTTGCCCGCGGCCGGACGCTCATCTAAGAGTGCGCCGGCTCCAGACGCGCAGCGCCTGGCCGAACCGCATCCGGGGGAGAGCATCCGTGGCCGAGACGAAGATCGTTACCGAGTTCCCGCACAAGGTCCGCGAGATCGAGCACACCATGGTGCCGATGCCCGACGGCTGCCGGCTCGCCGCGCGCATCTGGATGCCCGAGGACGCCGAGCAGAACCCGGTCCCCGCGATCCTCGAATACATCCCGTACCGCAAGAACGACCTGACGGCCACGCGCGACGAGGGCATGCACCCCTACGTCGCCGGCCACGGCTACGCCGTGGTGCGCCTCGACCTGCGTGGGGCGGGCGACTCCGAGGGGCTCATGGTCGACGAGTACCTGCCGCAGGAGCTCGAGGACGGCTACAACGCCATCCAGTGGATCGCCGACCAGCCCTGGTGCGACGGCAATGTCGGCATGATCGGAATCTCCTGGGGCGGCTTCAACGGCCTCCAGGTGGCCGAGCTCCAGCCCCCCGCGCTCAAGGCGGTCATCACCATCTGCTCGACGGACGACCGCTACGCCGACGACGTGCACTACGAGGGCGGTGCGTTGCTGATCGAGAACCTTTCCTGGGCCTCGATCATGTTCGGGCGCAACTCGCTGCCACCCGACCCGCGCCACAATCCGGACGGCTGGCGCGACCTGTGGCTCGAGCGGCTCAAGGGCAGCGGTCTCTGGGTCAAGAACTGGACCGAGCACCAGACCCGCGACGAGTTCTGGAAGCACGGCTCGGTGGCCGAGAACTTCGACAAGATCCAGTGCCCGGTCTACGCCGTCTCGGGCTGGGCCGACGGCTATTTCCGCTCGGTCTTCCGGCTCATGGAGGGCCTGAGCGTGCCGCGCAAGGGCCTCGTCGGGCCGTGGTCGCACAAGTACCCGCATCTCGGCGTCCCGGGCCCCGCCATCGGCTTCCTGCAGGAGGAGCTGCGCTGGTGGGACCAGTGGCTCAAGGGCCGCGACACCGGCATCATGGACGAGCCTATGCTGAGGCTCTGGATGCAGGATGCGGCGCCGCCGCGCTCGATGTACGACATTCGTCCCGGCCACTGGGTCGCCGAGCCCGCCTGGCCCTCGCCGAACGTCACGCGCACACCGTACGCGCTCGGCGCGGACGGGCGGCTGGCGCCCGAGGGCGAGACGCTGCCGGACGCGCCGATGACCATCTGCTCGCCCCAGACCGTCGGCCTCGCCGCCGGCTCGTGGTGCCCGTACGGCAAGCCCGGCGACCTCGCCCTCGACCAGCGCCTCGAGGAGGGGGACAGCCTCCGCTTCGAGACCGAGCCGCTCGCCGAGCCGATCGACATCGCCGGCGACCCGGTGCTCGAGCTGGCGTTCTCCTCGGACCGCCCCGTCGCCCTCGTCGCCGTGCGGCTCAGCGACGTGGCTCCGGACGGCGCGGCGACGCGGGTCACCTGGGGCGTGCTCAACCTTACCCACCGCGACAGCCACGAGCACCCCGAGCCGCTCGAGCCGGGCAAGGAGTATCGCGTCCGCGTGCAACTCAAGCACATCGCCCAGCGCTTCGCCAGGGGCCACCGCGTGCGCGTCGCCCTCGACACCGCCTACTTCCCGATGGTCTGGCCCGCCCCCGAGCCGGCCACCCTCACGGTGATACCGGGCCGGAGCCGGCTGGAGCTACCCGTGCGGCAGCCCTGGGCCGAGGACGAGCGCCTGCCGGCCTTCCCGCCCCCCGAGCAGGCGCCGCCGCCGGAGAAGGAGCAGCTCACGCCCGGCGACTTCCATATCCGCAGCGTAATCGACCGGGTCGATGGCAGCTCAGTCACCGAGCGCCTCGAGGACTCCGGGCGCTACCGGCTCGTCGGCATCGACCTCACCATCCACAGCCGCGCCACCGAGTCCTACCGCGTCCACCCGGAGGACCCCGCCTCGGCCTCGGGCGAGGTGGTCTGGGAGTGGGAGATGTCGCGCGGCGACTGGCGCGTGACCACGCGCACCGCCACGCGGCTCACATGCGACGCGCACGATTTCCGCATCGAGGCGCGGCTCGAGGCGCGCGAGGGCGGCGAGCTCGTCCACGAGCAGGACTGGGACGAGCGCATCCCGCGCAACCTCGTCTGAGGCGCGCCGGGCGGCGCAAACGCAGAAAGCTCTTGCGATAGCC
>JBEPXW010000145.1:0-5286 GCA_041641715.1 Pseudomonadota bacterium | reverse complement strand
GAATACTCAAATAATGGTTAACCTAGCGGATGGAGGGAGCGAGAGGGCCGATGAGCCAAAGGGGCGGGCGCGCCGAACTCAGGGACGCCATGCGACGCTGCCGCGGGCATTTCGCCTCGGTGGGAGTATTCAGCATCTTCGTGAATCTGTTGATGCTGACCGGCCCTCTGTTCATGCTCCAGATCTACGACCGGGTGCTGACCAGCCGCTCTGAGGAAACGCTCGTCGCGCTTCTGGTCCTCGTGACAGGGCTCTTCGCGATGATGGGCCTGCTGGAGTTCATCCGGGGGCGCGTGCTGGCGCGGGCCGGGGCCCGCATCCAGGGCCTGCTCGAGGGCCGGGTGATAACCGCCGTCATGCGCCGCTCGCTGGCGCCGGCGGAGCGGGCCAAGCCGAACACCAGCGCGCAGGATCTCGACGCCGTTCGCCAGCTCCTCTCCGGGCCGGCGCCCTTCGCGCTCTTCGACGTCCCCTGGACGCCGATCTTTCTCGCCGTGATCTTCCTGTTCCACCCCTTCCTCGGATGGATCGCGGTGGCCGGCGCCGCGATCCTGATCCTGCTTACCGTCGTCAACCAGTTCCGCTCGCGCGGGCCGTCCGCGGAAGCGCAGCACGCCGGACAGGAGGCCGACACCCTTGGCGAGGCTCTGAGGCAGAACGCCGAGGTGGTGAAGGGGCTCGGCATGCGCCGGGCGGGTGTCGCGCGATGGCTGCGGCTGCGCGAGGATGCGCTGGGGCGCCACATCGTCGCGACCGACAGGACCGCCAGCTACTCGGCCGCATCGAAGGCGCTGCGATTCTACCTCCAGGCGCTCATCCTCGCGGCCGGCGCCTGGCTGGTGCTGCAGCAGGAGGTTTCGGCGGGCATGATGATCGCGGCCTCGATCATGCTCGGCCGCGCGCTCGCGCCCGTCGACCAGGCCATTGGCCAGTGGAGCCTCGGCCAGCGCGCCCTGCGCGGCTGGCGCTCGCTCGGCGAGCTGCTCGAAAAGACGCCGGCCGAGCCGGCGCGAACAGCGCTCCCGGTGCCCAAGGGCGTCGTCCAGGTGCAGGGGGTCACGGTGCTCGGTCCTGGCGAGAACGCGCCGCTCATCCGCAACGTATCGTTCAAGGCCGAGCCGGGCACGGCCATCGGGGTGATCGGGCCATCGGGGGCCGGCAAGACGACGCTGGCCAAGGTGCTCACAGGGGTGTGGGCGCCGGCGGCGGGCAAGGTGCGGATCGACGGTGCGGCGATCGACCAGTGGCCGGAGGACGAGCTGGGCCGCCACATCGGCTATCTGCCTCAGGAGATCGGCCTGATGAGTGCATCCGTCGCCGAGAACATCGCCCGAATGGACGACGAGCGCGACGACGCCGCGGTGGTCACCGCGGCCAAGCGCGCCGGCGCGCACGAGCTCCTGCTCACCCTGCCACAGGGATACGACACGCAGATCGGCGCGGGCGGCCTCCGGCTCTCCGGCGGCCAGCGCCAGCGTGTGGCGCTTGCCCGCGCGCTCTACGGCGACCCGCCGGTGCTGGTGCTCGACGAGCCCAACGCCAATCTCGACGCCGCGGGGGAACAGGCGCTGATCGACACCGTGCGCGAGGCCAAGGAGCGTGGGCACACGGTGATCGTCATGGCCCACCGCCCCAGCGCCATTGCCGCCTGCGACTTGCTGCTAATGCTCGACAAGGGCGGACAAGTTGATTTCGGGAAGCGGGACGACGTGCTGAAGCGGCGCACCCGAAATTACACACAACTCGTCAAAGGCCGTGAGAATGCCCAGGCGGCACCCGAGCCGGCCTCGGGCGAGGCCGCGGCCGGGGGAGAACCGTCGTGAGCGCCGAGACCCGCAAGGACGGCTGGAGCGCAGGCGGATTCATTCGTTTCGGGATCTTCTGCGTGATCCTGCTCGGCGCCGGGCTCGGCGGCTGGGCGGCCACGGCGAAGCTGCAGGGCGCAGTGATCGCGCCGGGTCAGATGCAGGTGGAGAACCGACGCCAGGTTGTGCAGCACCCGGACGGCGGCGTGGTCGGCGAGATTCTCGTGCGCGAGGGCGACCTGGTGGAGGCCGGGGAGGTGCTGGTTCGGCTCGACGGCACGACGCTCCGCTCGGAGCTCACCGTGCTCGAGAGCCAGCTCTACGAGCTGATGGCCCGGCGCGGCCGGCTCCAGGCCGAGCAGGCTGACTGGGATAAAATCAGCTTCGACCCGGAGCTCGTCGAAGTTGCGGAGACGAACCCGGAGGTGCGCTCGCTCCTCGAGGGGCAGCGCGCCCTCTTCGAGGCCCGGCTCGGCACGATGGCGAACGAGATCGACGTCATGCGCGAGCGCCAGGAGCAGATCCGCGAGCAGATCGAGGGCGCGAAGGCCGAGATCGACTCGCTCGAGCGGCAGCGCCAACTGATCGCCCAGGAGCTCGAATCCCAGCGCGAGCTGCTCAGAAAGGGTCTGGCGCAGGCGAGCCGCGTCCTCGCGCTCGAGCGCGAGGCGGCGCGCCTCGACGGCCAGCGCGGCCAGCTGGTCGCGCAGGCGGCCCAGCTCAAGGGCGAGATCTCGGAGATCGAGATCGAGCTCCTCCGCCTCGGCGCGACGCGCCGCGAGGAGGCGCTCGCCGAGCTTCGCGACATCGGCTACCGAGAGCTCGAGCTCAAGGAGCGCCGCATCGCACTGCGCGAGCAGCTCTCTCGCCTTGACGTGCGCGCGCCGGTGGGCGGGGTCGTGCTCGACATGACCGTGCACGCGCTGAAGGCGGTGGTGCGGGCGGCCGAACCGATCCTGCACATCGTCCCGAGCGACTCCGCGCTGGTGGTGAACGCCGAGGTCGACCCGACGAACATCGACGCGGTGCACCCTGGCCAGGAGGCTGTTCTGCGCTTCTCGTCCTTCAATGCGCGGACCACGCCGGTGCTCTACGGCACGGTCTCGAAGGTTTCGCCGGACGCCTTCAAGGACGAGGAGACGCAGCGTTCGTTCTACCGCGCCGAGGTGACGCTGCGCGAGGGCGAGATCGCCAAGCTCGAAGGCCAGCAGCTCGTCGCCGGCATGCCGGTCGAGGTGTTCATCCAGACCGGCGAGCGGACGCCGATCCAGTATCTCCTGAAGCCGATAACGGACTACCTGAACCGCGCCATGCGCGAGGAGTGAGCCCGCTTCCGCTCTTGACGTCGCCGGGCCGCCGCCCAAGCTCTGTCGCAGGGCCGCGCCGGAGACGTCGCACATGGACGGAAGCGAGACGGTAATCGAGATCCGCGTCGAGCCGGGCATCGAGCGGATCGGCGCGGATGCCTGGGACGCTTGCGCGGCCCCCGAGACCGGGGACGGCGGCCGGGCGCGCGCGCCCTTCGTCACCCACCGGTTCCTCCGCGCGCTCGAGGAGAGCGGATCGGCCACGCCGGATCAGGGCTGGGCGCCCTACCATCTCGTGGCGTCGGCCGAGGGGCGGCCGGTCGGTGTCATGCCGCTCTATCTCAAGGGGCACAGCCAGGGCGAGTACGTGTTCGACCATGCCTGGGCCCATGCCTGGGAGCGGGCCGGCGGGCAGTACTACCCGAAGCTCCAGTCCGCCGTCCCGTTTACGCCGGCGACAGGCCCACGCCTTCTGGTCCGGCCGGACGCGCCGGTCGAGCCGGAGACGGCGCGGGCCGCGCTCCTGCAGGGCGCCATCGACCTCGCCGGACGGGCCGAAGTCTCCTCGCTCCACGTCACCTTCTGCACCGAGAAGGAGTGGGCGCTCGGGGGGCGTCTCGGGCTGCTCCAGCGGACCGATCAGCAATTCCACTGGCGGAACCATGGCTACGAGGATTTCGACGCGTTCCTCGCCGGGCTCGCCTCGCGCAAGCGCAAGCAGATCCGGAAGGAGCGCGACCGGGCGGCAGCGAGCGGGGTCGAGATCCGCTGGCTGACCGGGGACGACCTCCGGCCCGAGCACTGGGACGCCTTCTGGCGCTTCTACCAGGACACCGGCGCGCGGAAGTGGGGCCGGCCCTACCTGACGCGGACCTTCTTCGACATCGTCCAGGAAACCATGCGCGACGATGCGCTCCTTGTCATGTGCCGCCGCGACGGGCGCTGGATCGCAGGGGCGCTCAACTTCATCGGCCGTGAGACGCTGTTCGGGCGCTACTGGGGCTGCGTCGAGGACCACCCGTTCCTGCATTTCGAGGCCTGCTACTACCAGGCCATCGACTTCGCCATCGCCCACGGACTCGCCCGGGTCGAGGCCGGTGCGCAGGGGCCGCACAAGATCGCGCGCGGCTACGAGCCGGTAACCACCCGCTCGCTGCACTGGATCGCCGACCCGGGCTTCCGGCGGGCCATCGATGACTATCTCCGCCGCGAGCGGGCCGCCGTCGACGAGGAGCAGGAGCTGCTCGCCACGCTCATGCCGTTCCGTAAGGGCGGCTGAACTCGGTCTCGAGCATCGGCTGATCGGTGTCCACGCGTGGACATATGCTCAAGATATTGATTTTTATCGGATTCCTCTGTGGGCACGTTTTATGGTTAACCGGGCCACGGTCCCCGCCGGCGTCAGATCTGGTCCACCAGGACATCGCCCCTGGAGCAGACGGCCTGGCGCGGCGCCTCCTCGAGGTTCAGAATCTTGATCATCCCGTCCGTCACCAGCGCCGAGAAGCGCCGGCAGCGCACGCCGAGGCCCCGGGCCGAGCCGTCGAACTCGAGGCCCATGGCGCGGGTGAGCTCGGCCAGCGGGTCGCCGACGATCCGGATGCCGGTCTTATCGGCGCCGGTCGCGCGGCCCCACTCGGCGAGCACGAACGGGTCGTTGACCGAGAGGCAGACGATCTCGTCGACGCCCTTGGCGCGCAGCTGCTCCGCGGTCTCAACGAAGCTCGGCATGTGCGTGCCGGAGCAGGTCGGCGTGAAGGCGCCCGGCACGCCGAAGAGCGCGACCGTCTTGCCGGCGAACACCTCCTCGGTCTTGAGCGCCTGCGGCCCGTCCTCGCCCAGCTCGAACAGCGTCGCCTCCGGCAGGCGGTCGCCGACGGAAATCGTCATTTTTCGCTCCCTTGCAAATACGGCCCCGGCGCGTCAGCGCGGACCCATACGAATGGCACCGTCAAGGCGGATCACCTCGCCGTTCATGTAGTCGGACTCGGCGATCTGGCAGGCGAGCCGGGCGTATTCCTCCGGCCGGCCGAGGCGGACCGGGAACGGCACCTGCTCGGCGAGGCTCTTTTGCACCTCCTCGGGCATGCCGAGGAGCATCGGCGTGGTGAAGAGCCCCGGCGCGATGGTCATCACGCGGATGCCGTCGCGGGCGAGGTCGCGGGCGGCCGGTA
>JBEPXW010000144.1:0-5316 GCA_041641715.1 Pseudomonadota bacterium | reverse complement strand
GTCGACCTCGTACCGGAACCGGTCCCCGGCCACCGGGAACCGCGTGCGCAGGACTGACCCGGTGATCACCACTTCGCCCTTGTGCACCGTGAGCCCGCGCCCGGCGGCGTGGTTCAGAACCCAGGCAAGAGAGCCGAGCGGGTCCGCCGCGCCCGTGTTCGCCCCCTCCGGGTCGTGGCCGTCCTGCCCGAGCACGGCGGGGAGATCGGCGAGGTCGAGTTCCCGCCAATCCGCGATCTCCTCACCCAGCACGACGCCGCCGCACCAGGCATTGTCGGCGACCAGCGTCAGCACGTCGAGGGCCGCATAGTCCGCTCCGCGGTCCTCGATCAGCTCGAAGGCCGGTCGCACGGTCGCGACCAGATCGCGCACGGACTCCGCCGTGTGGGGCGCATCGCCGGGCGGGACGTCCCGATCGAGCTCGAAGGCCAGCTCGTACTCGAGGCCGAGATGCCGGAACTCTGCGGCGCGGACCCGGGCCCCGGACTCCCTCATGTCTCCGGCGAAGAAGGCCCCCGCTATCGGGCTGTCGATGCCGACCATCGCCTGCATGGCCCGTGAGCTCAGCGCGATCTTGCGCCCCGCGAGCGCCCCCCGTTTCGCGGACAGCCGCTCCTGGAGCGCGGCCTGCGCCGCGTACGCCTCCTCGAGACTGGACGGCTGCAGGGCACCGCTCAACGGCTCGTAAGCCGCGCGCGTCTCCCAGTCGCCGGCGAGCTTTTCGGCGATCGCCGCGATTCTGTCCCGGGCCGCGGTGTCATGGCCGCCGGATGCCGTCATGCTGACTCCCTCCCGCCCGGCTCAGTACGACCGCGGCATGCCGAGCACGTGCTGGCCCACATAGGCCAGGATGAGATTGGTCGAGATCGGCGCGGTCTGGTAGAGGCGGGCCTCCCGCCACTTCCGCTCGACGTGATACTCGCGGGCGAAGCCGAAGCCGCCATGGGTCTGCATGCAGGCCTCCGCGGCGTTCCAGGTGGCCTCGGAGGCGAGCAGCTTGGCCATGTTGGCGTCCGCCCCGCAGCGCCGGCCTGCGTCGAACAGCGCCGCCGCGCGGCGCGCCATCATGTCGGCGGCCTCGAGCTCGGCATGGGCGCGGGCGAGCGGGAACTGCACCCCCTGGTTGGCGCCGATCGGCCGGCCGAACACCTCGCGCTCCTTGGCGTAGTCCACCGCCTGCCGCAGCAGCCAGCGCCCGTCGCCGATGCACTCCGAGGCGATCAGGATGCGCTCCGCGTTCATGCCGTCGAGGATGTAGCGGAAGCCCTTGCCCTCCTCGCCGATCAGGTTGTCGGCGGGGACCTTCAGATTGTCGAAGAACACCTCGGTGGTGTTGTGGTTGATCAGCGCCTTGATGGGCTTGATCTCCACGCCGTTGCCGAGCGCCTCGCGCAGGTCAACCAGGAAGACGGAGAGGCCGTCGGTGCGTTTCGCGACCCGGTCCGCCGGCGTCGTGCGGGCCAGGAGCAGCATCAGGTCGGACTGCAGCGCCCGCGACGTCCAGATCTTCTGGCCGTTCACGACGTAATGGTCGCCCTGCCGTTCGGCCCGCGTCCTGAGCTGTGTCGTGTCCGAGCCCGTCGTCGGCTCGGTGACGCCGAAGGCCTGGAGGCGCAGCTCGCCCGAGGCGATGCCAGGCAGGTAGCGCTGCTTCTGCGCCTCGCTGCCGTGTCTGAGCAGGGTGCCCATGATGTACATCTGGGCGTGCGCCGGACTCGCCGTGCAGCCCCCGGCGTTGATCTCCTCGAGAATAACCGCGGCGGCCCGCAGCGGCAGCCCCGAGCCGCCATAAGCCTCGGGGATCAGGGCGCCGAGGAACCCCGCCCCGGTCAGCGCGTCGACGAAGGCCGTGGGATATTCCCCGCGCTCGTCGAGCTCGCTCCAGTATTCCGCCGGGAAATCCTCGGCGATGCGCCGGATGGCGTCGCGCAACTCCGGGTAATCCTCGCCGAGCGCGACGTGCACGGGGCTCTCGTTGTCGTCCATGCTGTCGTTCATGTCCTCTCGTCCCGGTTCAGGCGAGGATATCGACGGGCTCGCCGAAGCCCTTGGGCAACCCCGCCTCGGCGATGGCGCCGCGGAACCGCTCGCCGGCCAGCCAGCCCTCGAGGGTCCGCCGCAGCTCGACCAGCGCCGCGATGTCGATGCCGGTCTCGAAGCCGAGCGATTCGAGCAGGAAGGCGCAGTCCTCGGTGTTGATGTTGCCGCTGGCGCCCGGCGCGAACGGGCACCCGCCGAGGCCGCCGAGCGAGGCGTCGAAGGCGCGCACGCCGACCTCGAGCGCGGCTGTCACATTGGCGAGGCCGAGGCCGCGGGTGTCGTGGAAATGGCAGGCGACCGGCACGTCCCCCGCCGCCTGCCGGACGGCGGCCATGATGCGGCGCACCTGTCCGGGGTTGCCGTAGCCGACCGTGTCGGCGGCGACGATCTCGTTGGCGCCGAGCGTGACGAGCTGCTCGGCGATCTCGACGACGCGCTTCTCCGAGACGGAGCCCGCGATGGTGCAGCCAAACGCCGTCGCGATGCCCGAGCCGACGGCGGTCTCCGGCGCGCGATCGTTCCTGAGCTCGATAATGCGCCCGAAGTCCTCGATCGATTCCTGCGTCGTGCGCCGGACGTTGGCGAGGTTGTGCTCCTCGCTCGCCGAGAGCACGTAGTTGATCTTCGGCAGGCCAATCTCGAAGGCCCGCTCGGCTCCCTTCAGGTTGGGCACGAGGGCCGCAGCGCGGAACCCGCCCATGGCGACCGCGCCGGCGGCCACCTCGGCGGCGTCGGCGAACTGCGCCACCACCTTCGGCGGCACGAAGGAGGTGACCTCGATCTCCGCGACCCCGGCGGCGGCCTCGCGCCGGCACCATTCCAGCTTCCGGTCCGCGTCGAGCATGGTTCGGACGAGTTGTAGACCGTCGCGCGGCCCGACCTCGCGCAGATGCGCCCTCTCGGCCATTTCTCTCCTCCTATCGGCCCTTGAACGCGGGCTTGCGGCGTTCGTTGAAGGCGAGCACGCCCTCGCGCCGGTCCTCGGTCGGCACCATCCGGTTATAGGCCTCGATCTCGTAGGCCAGCCCGTCCCAGATCGACATGTCGACGCCGCGCTGGATCGCCTGCTTGGCCTGGCGCACCGAGATCGGCGCGTTGCCGGCGATCCGCCCCGCCGTCTCCAGCGCCTGCGGCAACAGCTCCTCCGCCGCGCAGACGCGGTTGACGAGGCCCCAGCGCGCGGCCTCCTCGGCCCTGAAGGGCAGGCCGGTCAGGATGATCTCCTTGGCGCGCCGCATCCCCATGGCGCGGGCGAGCGTCTGCGTGCCACCGGCGCCCGGCATGATGCCGAGCGTGACCTCGGTCAGCGCGAAGCGGGCCCCCTCGGCGGCGTAGACGAAGTCGCTGGCGGCGGCCAGCTCGCAGCCGCCGCCAAAGGCGGCGCCGTTGACCGCGGCGACGATCGGCAGCGGGCAGGCGACGATGGCGCGCACCATCCGCTCGAAGATCGCGTGCTGGCTCAGCCAGTCCGCGTCCGACATGCCCTTGCGCTCCTTGAGGTCGCCGCCGGCGCAGAACGCCTTCTCGCCGCGACCCGTGAGGACGAGGCAGCGCAGGCCGTCGTCCTCGAGCTGGAAAGCCTCGAACAGCGCCACGAGGTCGAGCCCCATCTGCGTGTTCAGCGCGTTCGCCACCTCCGGCCTGTCGAGCGTGACCATGAGCACCTGCGGCTCGGGCCGGTCGAGCGAGATCGTCTCAAACTCCGTGCGCACCGTCTCCCTCCGCCTACTTGATTTCCGGGTCGTGCTCGCCGAGCCCCGGCGCCCGCCGCGCCGCGCGGGGGCGAGCGCCGTCGAAGGCCAGCGGCACGCCGATTAGCCTGAGCCCGGCGCAATCGACGCTCATCTCCAGGGCCTCCGTCTGCGGGTGCCGCGCCACCTCGTCGACTTTGAGCAGCGGCGCGCTCGGCACCCCGGCCTCGTCCAGTGCGGCGGTCAATTCCTCCTGCCGCCAGCGCGCGACCGCCTCGGTGATCAGCGGGATCAGCCGCTCGCGGTTCGTCACCCGGCCCCTGTTCGTCGCGAAATCCGGGTCGGTCGCGAGCGCCTCCAGCCCCAACACCGCGCAGAGCTTGCGGAAGAGGTGGTCGTTGCCGGCGGCGATCATCAGCCGCCCGTCGGCGGTGTCGAAATGCTGGTACGGCACGACCTCCGCGATCCCGGACCCGTGGGGCTTGCGGACGTCGCCCGCGGCCTCGTAGCCGGCGAGCGGCAGCGTCATCCACGCGAGCCCCGTCTCGTAGAGCGACCCCGAGACCTGCGCCCCGCGCCCCGTATTTCCCCGAACGAGCAGGGCGGAAAGGAGGCCGATCACCGCCCACATTCCCGAGCCCATGTCGATGATCGAGACGCCGACGCGCACCGGGGGCCGGTCGCCGCCTTCGCCGGTGATGCTCATGATGCCGGTCGACGCCTGCACCAGGGGGTCGTAGCCCGGCTTCGCGGCCAGTGGCCCGCGGTTCCCGAAAGCGCCGATGTCGCACCAGATGAGCCGCGGGTTCTCGGCGCGCAGCGCCTCGACCGAGAGGCCGAAACGCTCGAGGATGCCCGGTCGGAGGTTCTGCACCACCGCATCGGCTTCCTCGACGATCAGCCGGCGCAGGCGCTCCGCGTCGGTGGGGTCGGCCATATTGACGGTTATCCCCTCCTTGCCGCGGTTGAGCGCGGCGAAGGCGGAGCTGACCTCGCCCCAGAACGGGGGGCCCCAGCCGCGCGCGTGATCTCCGCCGTCGGGGTTCTCGACCTTGATGACCCGGGCGCCGAGGTCGGCGAGTATCAGGCCGGCATAGGGCCCGGCCACGCTTTGCCCCAGTTCGACGACCACGATCCCCTCGAGCGGCTTGCCGTTTTCCATGTGGGCCCCTGCATCGTGTCTCCCGGTGCCGGCTTGTCTAACACCCGGGCGGGCCGATGCGGAAGGCGCACGTGGCCGCAAGCCCGGTGCGTCGACCGGAACGGTATCCGAGCCTGGCAGTGTTGCTTGGAGCCGCTCCGAAGGCGGCCACGTCGGAGCGAGCGTTTCAAACGCCCGGAAGCGCCGGGCTCAGACAAGGCGGTCACTTCGATGCCGAAAAGGAGAGTGGTGGAGGGGGAAGGATTCGAACCTTCGTACGTAGGGTTTCCCCGACGGATTTGCAGTCCGTTTAAAATTTCTTTAAATCAAATAGTTAGCTGTAAACTGAGCAACCGGGCAACGTCGACCACTCCGGTCTCTGGGCCCACTATTTCCGCTCTCATTCACATTGCCGGCGCGACGCCGGCCCTTCTCGAATGCTCC
>JBEPXW010000143.1:0-5344 GCA_041641715.1 Pseudomonadota bacterium | reverse complement strand
GTCGAAGGCCTCCGCCAGCGTCTCGATGCAGTGCCCGCCGAGATTGGTCATCAGCTCGTGCAGCTCGGCATCCGAGCGCCGGTCGAGGAGCGCCGTCACCGGCCCCTGGTCGCCGATCTCGTCCATGAGGCGCTTGCGCCACGCCGCACCGCCCTGGAAGGTCAGCGCCGAGTAGAGCGCGTTCGGGCAGGCCTCGATCCACTCACGGAGCTTCTCGCCCCCCGGCTCGGCGAAGGCCGCGCGCTGCAGTGCCCCGAACTTGAGGCGCACCACCTCCCAGCCGAAGGCGCCGAAGATCGCCTCGATCCGCCGCCACAGCCCCTCGCGCACCACGCCGTCGAGGCTCTGGCGGTTGTAGTCGATGATCCACCAGGTGTTTCGGATCTCCTGCTTCCAGGCCTCCTGCAGGCACTCGTAGACATTGCCCTCGTCGAGCTCGGCGTCTCCGACCAGCGCGATCATCCGCCCGAGCGGGCGCTTCGCCGCCCAGGGCTTGGCCTCGAGGTAGTCCTGAATGAGGGCCGCGAAGGCAGTGATCCCGACCCCGAGCCCGACCGAGCCCGTCGAGAAGTCCACGTCGTCCGTGTCCTTCGTGCGCGAGGGATAGGCCTGCGCGCCGCCGAAGCCGCGGAACGTCTCGAGCTTTTCGCGGCTCTGGTTCCCCATCAGGTACTGCATGGCGTGGAAGAGCGGCGAGGCGTGCGGCTTCACAGCCACCCGGTCCTCGGGCCTCAGCGTGCGGAAGTAGAGCGCGGTCAGGATCGAGACCAGCGAGGCGCAGGACGCCTGGTGCCCGCCCACCTTCACGCCGCTCTCGTTCGGACGCAGGTGGTTGGCGTTGTGGATCGTCCATGAGGCCAGCCACAAGAGCCGCCGCTCGATGGCCTTGAGGTGGCGCAGCTCCGCGTCGTCCATGGGTCCGCTCCGCTTGGCCGGGTTCCGCCGTCCCGCAAAGGGTAGCCGTAACCGGCCGTGACGCAAGGAGGTCTCGCCCGGCACCGCCACCGGGAGCCGGCTGCGTCAGCCGGAGCGCCGGTCGAGGCTGGCCTCGAGGGCGTCGAGGAACCCGGCCTGCCCCTTGTGGATCCTCTGCCGCGCCGTCGCCAGATCGAACCACGCCGCGCGGTCGACCTCCGGAAACGCGCGCTCGCGCCCCGAGCGCGGCGGCCATTCCATCCGGAAGGAGTTGGAGCGGACCGCGTCCGGGTCCGGCTCCGCCTCGACGGCCCAGGCGTGGACCACCTTGCCGCCCGGCTGCTTGCGCTCGCCGAGGGCCATGACCGGGCCGTCGCAGGCGAGCCCGGTCTCTTCGGCGAACTCGCGCCGCGCGGCGTCGGCGAGGTCCTCGCCGGGCTCGACTTCGCCCTTGGCGATGGACCAGGCGTGCGCGTCCTTCTTCGCCCAGAACGGCCCGCCGGGATGGACGAGAAAGACCTCGACCCGCCCGCCGCGCCGCCGCCAGGGCAGCAGTCCCGCGCTCGTCCTCGCCATGGGCCGAGCAAACCACGACGCCGGCTGGTCGGCAACCGGCGCCGCCTTGACCGCGGCACTTGCCGCGCCGCAAGCTTTCCGGAGGCGGCGACACTGACCAACGAGGGAGCCCGGAGCGATGTCGGACGAGAGGGAGCACGGCCTCGCCCGGGGCCTCACGAATTACGGCGACAAGGATTTCTCGCTCTATCTGCGCCGCTCCTTCGCCGCCTCGATGGGCTACTCGCGCGAGATGCTGTCGAAGAGGATCGTCGGCATCGCCTACACGGCCTCCGGCTTCAACAACTGCCACCGGCATTTTCCGGAGATGCTCGAGGCAGTGAAGCGCGGGGTGCTGGCCGCCGGTGCGCTGCCGGTCGAGTTCCCCACCACCTCGCTCGGCGAGGTCTACCTGAACCCGACCAGCCTCAAGTTCCGCAACCTCATGTCCATGGACACCGAGGAGATGATCCGGGCCCAGCCCATGGACGCGGTCGTGCTGATGGGCGGTTGCGACAAGACGGTGCCGGCGCAGCTCATGGGCGCGGCCTCGGCCGACCGGCCGGCAATCCAGCTCGTCGCCGGGCCGATGATGAGCTCGCGGCTCGGCGAGGAGCGGCTCGGCGCCTGCACCGACTGCCGCCGTTTCTGGGCGAAGTACCGCGCGGGCGAGATCGACGCCGAGCGCATCGGCCAGATCGAGATGCGCCTCGCCACCACCGCCGGCACCTGCGCGGTCATGGGAACGGCCTCGACCTTGGCCTGTATCGCCGAGGCTCTCGGCATGTCGCTGCCCGGCACCGCTGCGATCCCGGCCGTCCACGCCGACCGGCTGCGCGCGGCCGAGGCCACCGGTGCCGCCGCAGTGCGCCTGATCGAGAACCCGATCCGGCCGAGCCAGGTGATCACGCCGGCGTCGGTGGAGAACGCGCTGCGCGTCCTCCTCGCCCTCGGCGGGTCGACCAACGCCGTCGTCCACCTTGCGGCCATCGCCGGCCGCCTCGGCATCGAATTGCCGCTCGACCGGCTGAACGCGCTCTCGGACACGACGCCCGTGCTGGTGAACCTGAAGCCCGTCGGCGCCCATTACATGGAGGATTTCTTTTATGCCGGCGGCCTCGGCGCCGTGCTGCGCGAGCTGCGCCCGCTGCTGAACCTCGACTGCCTCACCGTCACCGGCGAGACTCTGGGCGAGCGTCTCGACGCCCCGGCCGACCCGCCGGACCATAACGTCATCGCCGGCGCGGAGGCGCCCGTCGAGCCGCAGGGCGGCCTCGTCGCGCTCTTCGGCTCGCTCGCGCCGCGTGGCGCCATCCTGAAACGGTCGGCGGCGGACCCGAGCCTTTTCGAGAAGGAGGGCCGCGCGGTCGTCTTTTCCTCGCTCGAGGACCTCGCCGCGCGAATCGACGACCCCGCGCTCGAAATCGCGCCAGACGACTTCATGGTGCTTCAAAATGCGGGGCCTGTCGGGCCGGCGGCGATGCCCGAGGCCGGATACCTGCCGATCCCGCGCAAGCTCTCCTCGCGAGGCATCACGGACATGGTTCGGATCTCGGACGCACGGATGTCCGGCACGGCTTATGGCACGATCGTCCTCCACGTGACTCCCGACGCCGCTTCCGGCGGGCCGCTTGCGCTCGTCCGCAGCGGCGACCGGATCCGCATCTCGGTCAGTGAGCGCCGGCTCGATCTGATGGTGGACGCGGCCGAGCTCGACCGTCGCGGCGCCGAGCATACCCCGGCGCGCCCCGCCGCGGCGACGCTGCGCGGCTATGACCGCCTGCACGCCGAGCAGGTGCTGCAGGCGGACGAGGGCTGCGATTTCGCCTTCCTGCGCCCGGGTGCGGCGGGCCGGGCGACCTGACGGGCCGCGCGCCTGGAGTCTTCCGTCCTTTCGCGCGCGCTCTGCGGCGCCGGCACGACACGCTAACCCCAGGCGACCCTCAGCGTGCCGTCCGTGGCCAGCTCGACCCGGGTTCCGAAGCGCCGGCTCTCGTTGTCGAGCCTGTCGCGCAGCCAAGCCGCGTCCGGCTCCGAGGCGCGCTCGAGCCGGAACCGCCGGATGCGGAACGGCACCATCGTCATGCCGGCGAGCCCAGCGGTGGCACGCACTCTCGGCAGGTACATCAGTGTGAGGTCGGGTCGGTAGGCCTCGTGCCCGCCTATCCCCTCATAGTCGTTCAGGAAATCGCCGCAGCCATAGAGGATCGGCCGGTCGCGGTAGACCTCGATGGCCTTCGGGTGGTGCGAGGAATGGCCGTGGACGATGTCCACCCCCGCCTCCTCGACCAGCCCGCGCGCGAACGACACCTGCGCCTCGGGCACCTCGTAGCCCCAGTTCGGGCCCCAGTGGATCGAGGCGAGGACGATGTCGCCGGGGCGGCGGGCCGCCGCGATCCCGTCCGCGACCCGCCGGAGCGTCACCGCCGAGAGGTCGGGCAGGAAGTTCACTCCCGGCCGGCGTCGCGTGGCCGCCCAAGACTCCGGGATGCCGCTCGTCGGGACGCCGTAGGCGAAAACCAGCACTCGCGACCCGCTCCGGACAGGGAGAACGGCAGGTGCCTCAGCCGCGGTGCAGTCGCGACCGGCGCCGGTCGCCGCGATCCCGGCCGCGGCGAGCGTCTCGAGCGTTTCGCCGAGCCCCGCGGTTCCCCAGTCGAGCACGTGGTTGTTGGCGAGCACGCAGCAGTCGATCCCGGCCGCCTCCAGCACGGGAGCGTTCTCCGGATGCATGCGGTAGTTGATGCCCTTGGTTGCGGGCTCGTCGTTTGCCGTCACGGCCGTCTCGAGATTTATCACCCTCAGGTCCGGCCGGTGCGCCGCCAGCGCGTCCAGCGCGTCGCCCCAGACGTAGGCGAAGTCGGCCGGCCGCGGGATAGGGCCGCTCGCCTCCTCGGCCAGCGAGACGTATTGGCCCGCCGATGTCACGTAGGGCTCGAAGAGCCGCGGGTCGCCCGGGTTGGAAAGCACCTGGTCGATCCCTCGCCCCGTCATCACGTCGCCGGCGAGAAAGAGCGTGACGGGACGAGCTGCGGACGCGCCGCCCTCTGCCTCCGCTGCGCGGGCGGGCCGAGTTCGCGCGGCAAGCGTTCCGAGTCCGAGCATCGTGACTCCCCGGAGAAACCGTCTCCGAGCGGGGCGTGTTCTCGGGTCGTTACGGCTGTTCCGTGCCAATTTCGCGTTCCGGAACGCAACGACGGATGCCCTTCAGGCCACCTCGCGGATCTCGGTGCCGCGCACGCCGGCGGCCTTGGCGAGTTGCTTCATGCGCGTGCGGACGGCGTCGCTGTCGGGCACTCTGGCCTTGCGCCGCACGTCGATGCGGACCGCATCCTCGTCGATCCGGAGCGTTGCCGAGTCGAGGATCTCCGGCACGCTGCCGGAAAACCGGTGGCCGAGCAGCATCGCCCGGCCGAGCACCTGCGCCCGGCGGAACTCGGCGGGCTCGACAAGCCCGGCCGCCGGCTTCAGCGCCGGGTCGTCGCGCTTGCCGCCGTAGCGGGCGTGGATGGTCGCCCCGAGGAAGCCGCGTTCGGCATGGGTGATGCCGACGAACGGGAACTGCAGCAGGCGGTGGAAGCTTTCCGCTGCGCGCACGTCCACATGATCGCGCCAGGCGAAGTCGGAGAGCGCGCAGGCGGCGTGGCGGAGCCGCCGCTCCGCGGGCGTCTCTCCGGGGAAGAGGCGGTCGGTCCAGCGCACCAGAGCGGCCGAGAACTCGGGCACGCGCGAGCGCGGGGCACCGAAGGCCTGGGCGCCCTCGACCAGGGGGTCGCGTGCCTGCTCCTCGGACGGAAGCTGGGCGAAAAGCCATCCCTCGCGCAGCCCGAGGGCCGAAAAGACAACGCGCCCGGGCCTGCAGATCTTCAGCAAC
>JBEPXW010000142.1:0-5356 GCA_041641715.1 Pseudomonadota bacterium | reverse complement strand
ATGTCCTTGAGGCGGCGGCCGTGATAGGCGTCGCCGGAGAAGGGGGGCGAAAGCTCCAGCTTCTCCTCGATCCCCTTGAGCCCCGCCGCGATCAGCGCCGCGAAGGCGAGGTAGGGGTTGAGGTCGGCGCCGCCCACCCGGCACTCGGAGCGGATCGCCTTGGTGCCCTCGCCGCAGAGGCGGAAGCCCGCGGTGCGGTTGTCCCGGCTCCAGACCAGCTTGGTGGGCGCGAAGGTGCCGACCTGGAAGCGCTTGTAGGAGTTGATGTAGGGGGCGAGGAAATAGGTGATGTCGGGGGCGTATTTCAGCTGCCCCGCCATGAACTGGCGCATGGTCTCCGACATGCCGAACTCGGCCTTGGCGTCGTGGAAGAGCGGCTTCTTGCCCTTCCTGTCCCAGAGCGACATGTGGACATGGCACGAGTTGCCGGCGAGCTCGTAGTTCCATTTGGCCATGAAAGTGATCGCCTTTCCAGAGGAGTGCGCGATTTCCTTCATGCCGTTTTTCATGATGGCGTGGCGGTCGGCCATGGTCAGCGCGTCCGCGTAGCGGACGTTCAGCTCCTCCTGGCCGGGGCCCCATTCGCCCTTCGAGTTCTCGACCGGGATGCCTGCGCCCTCGAGGCCGTTGCGCATGGCGCGCAGCACCTCCTCCTCCTTCGAGGTCTGGAAGATGTGGTAGTCCTCTATGTAGTCGCCGGCGGTGACGAGACCGCGGAAGTGCTTGTCGCGGATGGCGCGGTAGTCCTCGTCGAACAGGAAGAACTCGAGCTCCGAGGCGCAGTAGGCCATCATGCCCGCCTTCTCCATGCGCTCGACCTGGCGGCGCAGGATGGCGCGGGGGCTGTGGGCGATCGGCGCATGGTGGTGGTGGTCGACGAGGTCGCAGAGCACCAGCGCCGTCCCCGGCAGCCAGGGCACCCGGCGGAGCGTCGACAGGTCCGGCTTCAGCACGAAGTCGCCGTAGCCCTTCTCCCAGTTCGCCACCCGGTAGCCCGGCACCGGCTCCATGTCGATGTCGTCGGCCAGCAGGTAGTCGCAGGCATGCGTCTCCTCGTGGCCGCCGTCGACGAAGAACTGGGCGTGGAAGCGCTTGCCGACCAGCCGCCCGAACATGTCCGGGAAGCAGACAAGCACGGTGTCGATTGCGCCCGTGGAGACGTCGGCCTCCAGCTCCTCCATCGTCAGCATGCCGGCCATGGCGGCTCCCCCGTCTGAATGCCTCTTTCATGTCGCGCACCGGGCCGGCGAAACCGGCCCGGTGGCTCCCCTCATGCCCCCGGCCCCGACCCGGGGGCGACTGCCCCCGCCGGCTCCCCCCGGGCCGGCGGGGGCGCACCGGTACTCAGCCGTACCGGTAAGGCGGGCCCGCCTCGCGCTGGACGGCGTTGTACTGGCGGAAGATCTCGACCACGCGCCGGGTGCGATCGGACTGCTCGGCGATCTCGTCCCAGAACTTGTCGGCCTCTTCCTCGACCTGCCGCCATTCCTCATCGGGGATGGTGGTCAGCTTCATCTTCTCGCCCTGGGTGCGCAGATGCGCCTCGCCGCCCCAGTACCAGTACTGGCGGTAGTAGTGCGAGCTGTCCATGCACACCTTGAAGAGCTGCTTCAGGTGATCCGGCAGCTCGTTCCACCGATCGGTGTTGGCGAAGTACGAGCCGATCCAGGCGCCCGAGATGTTGTTGGTGAGGAAGTAGTCGGTGACGTCCGCCCAGCCGACCGTGTAGTCCTCCGTGATGCCGGACCACGCGATGCCGTCGAGCTCGCCGGTCTGCACGGCGATCTCCACGTCCTCCCATGGCAGCGTCACCGGCACCACGCCGAAGCGGCTGAGGAATCGGCCCGCGGTCGGGAAGGTGAAGACACGCAGGCCCTTGAGGTCGTCGAGGCTGCGGACCGGGTCCTTTGTGGCGAAGTGGCAGGGGTCCCAGGCGCCCGAGCTCAGCCAGCTCACGCCCTCGACCTCGCCATAGGCCTCCTCCCAGATCTCGCGCAGGCCATAGCGCTCGAACAGCACGGGCACGTCGAGGCTGTAGCGCAAGGCAAGCGGGAAGTAGCCGCCGAACACCGAGACGTCGACCGGCGCCGAGATCGAGTCATCGTCCGACTGCACCGCGTCGATCGTTCCGGCCTGCATGGCGCGGAAGAGCTCGCCGGTGGGCACGAGCTGGTCGGCGGTGTAGAGTTCGATCTCCATCTCGCCGTTGGCGATGGTGTTGAAGGCGTCGATCGAGGGCTTGATGACGTGCTCGGCCAGCGCCGGCCCGGCATAGGTCTGGAGGCGCCACTTGATCGGGCTCTGGGCCTTCACGTAGGGCGCGCCCAGCGTCGAGGCGGCGACGCCCGCGGTGCCCGCGACCCCCGCCTTCCTCAAGAAGTCGCGTCTGCTGGTCGGTTTGGGACTGGTCATGTCGGATCCTCCCTGTTGGTCCTTGGTTCGGTTGCTTGCTCCTGCCGGCATGAAGCTCCTGCCTATCACGACTGTTGGTTTTGCGTCCGGTGTCTTTCCTCCCTCGTCACAGCCCGCGGTAGTAGTTCGGCAGCCAGAGCGCGATCTCCGGGAACACCATCACCAGCGTCAGCCCGACGATCATGACGATCACGAACGGCACGATCGAGCGGTAGATGTCCCAGAGCGTGATCTCCGGCGGCGCCATGGCGCGCATCAGGAACAGGTTGTAGCCGAAGGGCGGCGTCATGTAGGCGATCTGGCAGGTAATGGTGTAGAGCACCCCGTACCAGATCAGGTCGAAGCCGAGCGCGCCGACCAGCGGGATGTACAAGGGCGCGACGATCACCAGCATCGCCGTGTCGTCGAGGAATGTCCCCATGATCAGGTAGGAGAGCTGCATCAGGATCAGGATCTCCCAGGGCCCGAGGCCGAGCTGCTCGACGAAGAGGCCCTCAATGGCACGCACCGCGCCGAGCCCGTCGAAGACGGCGCCGAACGCCAGCGCCGCCAGGATGATCCACATGAACATGCAGCTCACCGCCAGCGTCTTCTCGAGCGTGGCGTGCATGACAGTCCAGGTCAGCCGGCGTTTCACCGCCGCCGCCACGGTCGCGGCCAGCGCGCCGACGGCCGAGCTCTCGACGAGGCTCGTGTAGCCCATGAGGAAGAGGCCGGTCATGGAGAAGAAGATCAGGAAGGGGATGATCCCGGCGGAGAGCAGCCGCAGCTTTTCGCCCCAGGGGACGGCGCGCTCCTCCGCCGGCAGGACCGGGCCGAGGTTCTTCTGGATGCGGCAGCGGATGCCGATGTAGAGGACGAAGAGCGTCGCCATCAGCAGGCCGGGGAACACGCCCGCGAGCCACAGCTGCGTCACCGGCTGGCGCGCGATCATGCCGTAGAGCACCAGCACCACGGACGGCGGCACGAGGATTCCGAGCGAACTGCCCGCCTGGATCACCCCCGTGACCATCACCTTGTCGTAGCCGCGGCGCAGCAGCTCCGGCAGGGCGATGGTCGCGCCGATGGCCATGCCGGCGACCGAGAGCCCGTTCATCGCCGAGATCACCACCATCAGCCCGATGGTCCCGATGGCGAGCCCGCCGCGCACCGGGCCGAACCAGACGTGGAACATCTTGTAGAGGTCGTCGGCGATGCCGGACTCCGACATCATGTAGCCCATGTAGATGAACAGCGGCAGCGTCAGCAGCGGGTACCAGCGCATCAGCTTCATCGCCGCGGAGAACGGCATCTCGACCCCGCCCTGGCCCCAGAGCGCCAGCGCCGCCACCGCCGCGACGAAGCCGATGGCGCCGAACACGCGCTGCCCCGTGATCAGCAGCGCCATCATCGAGGCGAACATCGTCAGGGCGATCATCTCGTGGCTCATGGCAGCGGCTTCCCCAGCGCCTCGGCGAGGTTGCGGAAGAAGACCGCCACCGCCTGCAGCAGCATCAGCACGATGCCGACGCACATGATGATCTTGATCGGCGCCATCTTCGGCGCCCAGGAGGAGTAGAAGGTCTCGCCGTACTGGATCGCGTAGGCCGTGCTGGCGATGCCGCCGTCGAGCAGGACGCCCAGATAGAAGATCAGGAACAGGATCGTCACCGCGTCGACCGCCGCCTTGGTGCGTGGCGACCAGCGGCTGTAGGCGAGGTCCATGCGGACATGGCTGTCGATCTGCAGCGAGTAGGCGCCGCCCAGCAGGTAGTAGGCGGCCAGCGTGAACTGCGCCATCTCGATGGCCCAGAGCGGCGGGATCGCGAAGTTCTTCGTCCAGGCCGAGTAGAGCAGGATGCCCATCATCACGAAGACGCCGAGCATCACGATCTTGCCCAGCGCCCGGTTGAAGGTGTCGACCCAGCGCACGTATGTCCTGATCACCTCAGGCAATCGCGCGCCCTCCCGTGACCCGGTCGCGCGCGGCGCGGACGCAGCCCGCCAGCCAGTCCGCCATCTCGCGCTGCGCGTCGGCGTCGGCGACCAGGTCGTTCCGGATCTCGATCATCGCGTTCAGAAGGCCGCGGGGCAGGGCCTGCGCCGCGAGCGTGTGCGTCACGCCGTCCTTCGGCCCGTAGGGCTTGTTCCGGTGAACGGTGAGTCCCTCGCGCCCCTTCGCGGCATCGAGCAGCGCGTCGGCGAGGCGGCGGTCGCGGTCGTGCAGGATGCCGAGCCCGGTGTCGCGGCGGACCCCGTGATAGACCGGCGTGAAGGTGTGCATGGTGACGAGCGTCGGCGGCCGCCCCTCGGCCAGCCGTGCGTCGAGCAGGCGGGCAAGCGCCGTCCGAAAGGGCTCGTAGAAGCGCGCGGCGCGCTCGGCCCGTTGCGCCGGCGATAGCTCCGTGTTGCCCGGCACGGCGTAGACCTCGGAGGCCTCCGGCACCGCGCTCGCCGCCTCGGGCGGGCGGTTGCAGTCGTAGAGGAGGCGCGAGACCCGTTGCGCCACCAGTGCCGCATCGAGGACCTCCGCCATGCGGCGCGCCACCGGCAGCGCGCCGGGATCCCAGGCGATGTGGCTGGCCAGCGCCCCCGCGTCGAGGCCGAGGCCGGCGAACTCGGCCGGGATGGCGTTGGAGGCGTGCTCGCAGACGACGACGAAGTCGCCCGTGCCCGCCGGGTTGCTGACCTCGACCGTCCCGTCCTCGGGACTGGCCCCGCCCGGCCCGGCTGTCGCGGCTTCCCCCGTCATCGGCAGAGGCGCCCTCTCGTTGTCCCTCGCGTTCCTCCGAGCGGTCATTCCTTCCCGAATCTTGACGGCAGTCAAGGAAAAACGGAAAGATGTTTTCAGGCGATTTCGTGTTGTCCGGATAGTTTCACACCGGCGCGTGCGCGAGCCCCGCGCACCCGCCCCGGGAGGCGGAAATGGACCCGGCAGAGGACGCCACCGTGGCGGAACGCATCC
>JBEPXW010000141.1:0-5365 GCA_041641715.1 Pseudomonadota bacterium | reverse complement strand
GCTCCGCGTCCACGACTCGGTGTTCGTGCCGCTGGCCAAGTGGGCGATGCTGCTGACCGGCAACTACCGATGCGCCACGCCGGGCGAGGCGCGCTCGATCCGCGACGCGGTGCATTCGGACGAGGGCGCCTCGCGCGACGTCTATGACTGGGTCCGCGACGTCTGCAAGGCGCTTGGCGCCAACGACGACGACCTCGTGCCTTACGAGAAGTACGCAAAGGCGGCGGAAGGGCTCGTCAAGCCCTCCTCGGCGGCCCGCGCGCTCTATGCCGGGGCGCCGGCGATCGAGCGGGTCGACAAGCTGGTCCAGACCCTCGGCAATGAGAAGGGCATGAAGAACCCGGATGTCGACGAGACCGTCGAACTCGTCGACGAAAGGCTCGCCTCGAATCGTAAGTCGGCCTGAGCCGGGGCGGCTTGATGGTCAGCCCTTGCGGCGGGCGCGCTGCCGGCCGGCTGCGCCCTTGTGCGCCCCGGTGGGGCCGTAGCCGGCGAAGGCGCGCTCGGTCTCGGCGATCTCCGCGTCGCTCAGGAGGACGGGCCCGCCGACCAGGAGCGCGTTGAAGTACTGCCGCGCCAAGGTTTCCAGTTCCTGGGCCAGCCACATGGCCCGCGCCAGCGTGGGCCCGGCCGCCAGCATGCCGTGATTGGCCATCAGGCAGCCATTGCGGCCCTCCATGGCCTTCACGACGGCCTGCGAGAGCGCCGCCGTGCCGAAAGTGGCGTAGTCCGCGACGCGGATCTCGGGGCCGCCGAAGGCGGCGATCATGTAGTGCACGGGCGGGATTGGCCTGCGCGCAACGGCGAGCGTGGTGGCATAGGGAGCGTGCGCGTGGACGATGGCGCCGAACTCCGGCCGGGCCCGGGCGAGGTCGAGGTGGAAGCGCCACTCACTCGAGGGCTTGAGCGGCCCCTCCCAGCTCCCGTAATCGCTCTCGAGCGACATCGCCGCGATCATCTCGGGCGTCATCTCGGCGTAGGGGACGCCGGAGGGCGTGATCAGCAGGCGCTCGCCGAGACGGGCGGAGACGTTGCCCGAGGTGCCCTGGTTGAGCCCGCTGGCGTTCAACTCGCGGCAGGCCTCGACGATCGCCTGGCGGAGCGCGCGCTCCTCCCGTGTCATTCTCCGCCCCTCCTGTCGGTCCTCCGGCGGCTCGCCGGAGAGGGTTTGCTTTGGTAGTGTTTCGGTAGTGCTTCGGTAGTGTCCTGGTAGTGCTCCGGTAGTGCCGCGCCGGCCCCGGCTCAGATGATCGCCTTCTCGAGGAACGGCCGCCCCGCGGCGACCCGAGCGTAGCCAAGCTCGGAGAGGTCGAGGCTCCGGTAGCCGCCGGTCGTGACCAGCTCGGCGATCGCACGGCCGACCGCCGGCGCCTGCTGTAGCCCGTGGCCGGAGAAGCCGTTGGCGAAGAGAAAGTTCGCGACCTCCGGGTGCGGGCCGACGACAGCGTTCTGGTCGAGCGTGTTGTAGTCGTAGTGGCCGGCCCAGGCGTTCATCAGCTTGATCGCCTCGAAGGCGGGCACACGGTGCGCCATCGCCGGCCAGATCTCGTTCTCGAACTCAGCGTGGTCCACGTCGAAGTCGTCCGGGTCGGCGGGGCCGTCCTGCTTCGGCACGGTGCCGGCGAGGTAGAGCTCCCCCTCCGAGCGGCAGTGCACGCCCGAGGGGTCGATGGTCAGCGGCAGCGGCTGGCCGAGAGCGGCGCGGCAGTCGAAGACGAAGAGGCAGCGCTTGCGCGGCTCCACGGGCAGGGCGAGCCCGGCCAGCGCCGCCACCCGGCCGGCATTTGGCCCGGCGGCGTTGACCAGCGCGCCGCAGCCGACGGCCTCGCCCGAGGCGAGCGTCACGCCCTCCACCCGCGCGTCCTTGCGGGTGATCCCCGCCACCTCGTCCCGGACATACTCGACGCCGCGCTCGCGCGCCTTGTGGCGCCACCACCCGAGCATCGCCATGCCGTCGAACCAGCCCTCGCCGGAGGGGTTGAAGCTCGCCAGCGCCACGTCGTCGAGGTTGTAGAAGGGGAAGCGCCGGGCGACCTCGTCGGGCGTCATGAGCGTCGTCGCCGCGCCGCATTCCGCCTGCACAGCCTGGTTCTCGCGCAGCACCGGCACCCCGGCCTCGGTGGCGAGAAAGAGGTAGCCGATCTCCTTCAGCGTGATCTCCGGGATCTCCGGATCGCCGTCGAGGCGGTCGCGGAAATTGCGGATGTAGTCTGTGCCGAACATCGACATCCGCACGTTCACGGCGTTGGAGAACTGGTGCCGGATGCAGCTCGCCGAGAGCGCCGAGGAGGCGCGCGTCAGCGCCGGGTCGCGCTCGACCACCAGAGCGCGCCCCTGGAATTCCGGGTCCGCCGCGAGAAACCAGGCGCAGGCCGAGCCGATCATCGCGCCGCCGACGATCACCACGTCGTAGGAGTCGCGGCGCGGTGTCTCCGCGGCCGGCGCGGGGCTCATTCGTCCTCCCCGGGCAGGTCCTCCGGCGCCGCGCCGTAGTCGCGGGCGGCCGCCTCGCGCGAGACGTAGCCGAGCGCCACGTCGCGCCGCAACCGCTCCGGGTCGCGCTCGCGCGGGTCGCCGTAGCCGCCGCCACCGGGCAGCGCCAGCTTGACCCGGTGGCCCGCCGGCACCGCCTGCCAGCCCTTGGCCCGCATCGGCGTGCCGTCGTCGAGCTCGAAGCGGGTCTCGCCGCCCGTGCCGCCGCCCTCGCGCCCGCGCGCCGGGTGCTTCATGCGGTCGAACATGGCCGAGAAGACGAACTCGTGGCCCTCGAGCGCGCCGATCTCCATGAACTGGCCGAGGCCGCCGCGCTGGCGGCCCCGGCCCCCGGAGTCGGGGCGCAGCTCCTTGCGCCAGATGACGATGGGGCCGGTGTGCTCGGTGGCCTCGACCGGCATGGTCATGACGCCCGAGGGGAAGGCGGTGGCGTTCATGCCGTCGAGTTGGGGCCGCGCGCCCGAGCCGCCGCAGTTGAACATCAGCACCTCGGCCCCGCGGGCGTCCCCCCGCGCGTCCCCGGGCGCGTTGGCGTCGCGGCGCGGGCGGAAGCTGAGGTGGAAGTTGCAGAGCGCCCCGGCCCCCTCGGCCGGCACCGTGCCGGGGAGGATCTGGTGCAGCGCGCCGAGCACCGTGTCGGGGACCATGTGGCCGGTGACGTGGCGCAGCGCCACCGGCGCCGGCTCGCGGGCGTTCAGGATGCAGCCCTCGGGCGCCGTCACCTCGAAGGGGGCGAGCGAGGCGGCGTTGTTCGGGATCTCCGGCGCGAGGGCGCATTTGAGCGCGTAGCAGGCATAGGCGCGGGTGTAGACCAGCGGCACGTTGATCGCCTTCGGGTCGATTGGCGAGGTGCCGTCGAAGTCGGCGACGATCCGGTCCTCGCGCACGTCGAGCCGGACCGCGAGCCGGATCGGCGTGTCGGCGCCGTCCACGGTCATCTCGTTGAAGGCCGTGCCGCGAGGCAGGGCGGCGATCTTCTCGACGGTGGCGCGGCGGCTGTGCTCGAGGATGAAGGCGGCGACCGCCTCGATTCCGTCGAGGCCGAACTCGTCGAGCATGTCCACGAGGCGGCGGTGCCCGGTCTCGTTGCAGGCGGCGAGCGCGTAGATGTCGCCGACCACCTGGTCGGGCTCCCGCACATTGGTGCGGACCATCTTGACGAGGTCGCGGTTCACCTCGCCGGCGCGAACGAAGTGCATGATGGGGATCCTGAGCCCCTCCTCGTAGACCGAGCCGGCATCGGCGCCGAAGCCGCGCCCGCCGATGTCAACCACATGCGCCGTGCAGGCGAGGTAGCCGATATGCGCGCCGCGGTGGAAGGAGGGCGTGACCACGGTGATGTCGTGCAGGTGCCCGGTGCCGTGCCACGGGTCGTTGGTGATGTAGACGTCGCCCTCGCGCATGGTCTCGGTGCCGATTTCGCGCATGAAGTGCCCGACCGACTCGGCCATGGAGTTGACGTGCCCCGGCGTCCCCGTCACCGCCTGCGCCAGCATGCGGCCCTCGAGGTCATAGACCCCGGCGGAGAGGTCGCCCGCCTCGCGCACGGAGGTGGAAAAGGCGGTGCGGATCAGCGCCCGCGCCTGCTCCTCGACCACCGAGATCAGGCGGTTCCACATGACCTGCATGGCGACGGCGGAGGGCTCGGTCATTCGGCGGCCTCCCTTGCTTCGGCCGCGCGGGCCACCTCGATGCTGCCGTCGGCGAGCACGGTGGCGGCGAAGCCCGCGGGAACCACGACGGTGGTCTCGCGCTCGGTGACCAGCGCCGGCCCGGCGAGGCGGTGGCCGGGGGCGAGCGCGTCGCGCTCGGCCATCGCGGCCTCGACCGTCTCGCCCAGCGCCGGCTCGAAGACGGGGCGCCGTGCGGCCGGCGCGGCGTCCGTCACCGAGGGCGGGTCGCCCATCGGCTCGGAGAGCGGCGCCGGCGTCTCCGCCTTCACGGCCCAGCTCGTGAGCTCCACCTCGACCCCGTCGACGACGCGGCCGAAGAGGGTGCTGTAGGTTTCCTCGAAGAGCGCGAGGCAGCGGTCGGCGCTCGGGTCCGCCGCGTCCTCGGGCGCGAAGTCGACCGGGATCTCCCAGCCCTGGCCGACATAGCGCATGTAGGCCCGCGTCTCGAAGCCGATCTCCGCCCGCGTGCCGCAGGAGCGCACGAAGGCCGCGGCCTCCTCGCGGAGCTCGTCCAGCACCTCCCGCGCGGCCGTGGCGCTGAAGTCCGAGAGGCGCATCAGGACGCTCCGCGTCGCCTCGAAGCTGAAGGGCGCGCGCAGGAAGCCGATGGCGGAGCCGACGCCGGCGCCGGGCGGCACCAGGAGGCGGTCGATGCCGAGCTTCTGGCAGAGCCGCCCGGCATGCAGCGGCGCCGCGCCGCCGAACGCGATCATGGTGTAGCCCGCGAGGTCCTCGCCGTTCTCGACCGCGTGGACGCGGGCGGCGTTGGCCATGTTCTCGTCCACCACCTCGGCGATGCCGAAGGCCGCCGTCATGCCCTCGAGCCCGAGGGGCTCGGCGATCGTGCGCCGGATCGCCTGCTCCGTCGCCCCGGCCGAGAGCGGCATGGAGCCGCCGGCGAAGGACTCCGGCTCGATCCGGCCAAGCGCCACGTCGGCATCCGTCACCGCCGGCGCGGTGCCGCCGCGGCCGTAGCAGGCGGGCCCGGGGTCCGAGCCGGCGCTCTCGGGGCCGACCCGGATCTGGCGCATGGAGTCCACATGGGCGAGCGAGCCGCCGCCGGCGCCGATCTCCACCATGTCGATGACAGGGATCGAGATCGGGATGCCGGAGCCCTTCTTGAAGCGGTAGCTGCGCGCCACCTCGAAGACGCGCGCGGTCTTCGGGTCGTGGTCGCGGATGAGGCAGATCTTCGCCGT
>JBEPXW010000140.1:0-5372 GCA_041641715.1 Pseudomonadota bacterium | reverse complement strand
CCATGTCGAGACCATCGAGAGCACCTGCTGCGGCATGGCCGGGGCCTTCGGCTACCAGGCCGAGACGCATGACGTCTCGCGGAAGATCGGCGAGCTGGACCTCCTGCCGGCGGTCCGCGCCGCGCGCGGGCCGACGCTGGTCGTCGCCGACGGCACCTCGTGCCGCCACCAGATCGCCGACGGCACGGGCCGCCGCGCCATGCACGCGGCGGAGGTGCTGGCCATGTCCGTGGAGGCCGGGCGCACGTCCGAGTCTCGACGCGACGCCGCGAACGGGCCATGAAGAGGCGGCAGGCGATTCCCGCCGACCAGACGCAGGACGAGAGCACGGGAGCCACGGAGAGATGGCCGACGAGAACCTCTACACCCGCCTGAGCGAGCGGTTTCCGGCGGACAGGGACCGCCGCTTCGCCATCCTGCCGGACGGGCGCAACTACACCTATTCCGACCTCGACAAGGTGTCGGCGCGCTTCGCCAACACGCTGAAATCGCTGGGCGTCCAGCCCGGCGACCGGGTGGCGGTGCAGGTCGAGAAATCGATCGAGGCGCTGATGCTCTACCTCGGCACCCTGCGCGCCGGGGCCGCCTTCCTGCCGCTCAACACCGCCTACACGGCGGCGGAGATCGCCTACTTCCTCGGCGACGCCGAGCCGCAGGTGTTCGTCTGCGACCCGGCCAAGGTCGAGGCGCTCGCGCCCGTGGCCGTGAAGACGGAGACGCAACTCGAGACCATGGGCGTCTGGCGCGCGGACGCACCGCTTCCGGGGACGCTGTTCGAGAAGGCGCTCGCATTCCCCGAACAGTTCGAGACGGTGCCCCGCGCGGCGGACGACCTGGCGGCGATCCTCTACACCTCCGGCACCACGGGGCGCTCGAAAGGCGCCATGCTGACCCACGAGAACCTCTGGTCGAACGCCGCAACGCTCTCCGATTACTGGCGTTTCACCGCCGACGACGTGCTGCTGCACGCCCTGCCGATCTTCCACACGCACGGGCTCTTCACCTCGTCCAACACGCTGATGGCCGCCGGCGGCGCGATGATCTTCCTGCCGAAGTTCGACGCCGACGAGGTGATCGAGTGGCTGCCACAGGCGACCAGCATGATGGGCGTGCCGACCTTCTACACGCGGCTTCTCGACCACCCGAAGTTCACGCGGGAACTCGTTGAGCACATTCGGCTTTTCGTCTCAGGTAGTGCGCCGCTCCTGGCCGAGACGCACAAGCAGTTCGAGGAGCGCACCGGCCACCGCATCCTCGAGCGCTACGGCATGACCGAGACCAACATGAACACCTCCAACCCCTATGACGGCGAGCGCCGGGCCGGGACGGTCGGCTTCCCGCTCCCGGGGGTCGAGCTCAGGGTCACCGACCCCGACAGCGGCGAGGTGCTCGGGCCAGGCGAGACGGGCATGATAGAGGTCCGGGGACCCAACGTTTTCAAGGGCTACTGGCGCAATCCCGAGAAAACGGCTGAAGACATCCGGCCGGACGGCTTCTTCATCACCGGCGATCTCGGCGTGATCGGCGAGGACGGCTACGTCACCATCGTCGGCCGCGCCAAGGACCTGATCATCTCGGGCGGCTTCAACGTCTACCCGAAGGAGGTAGAGGAGGCCATCGACGAGATCCAAGGCGTCGAGGAATCGGCCGTGATCGGCGTGCCCCATCCGGATTTCGGAGAGGGCGTGGTGGCCGTGGTCGTGCCGCAGAAGGGCGCGGAGGTCCGCGAGGAGGCGGTGATCGAGGGGCTGAAGGAGAGCCTCGCGCGATTCAAGCAGCCGAAGCGGGTCTTCGTGGCCGACGCCTTGCCCCGCAACGCCATGGGCAAGGTCCAGAAGAAAGACCTGCGCGACCGCTTCGCCAACCTGTTCACAGGCGGCGAGAAGGTTTCCGGCGGGTGAAGAACCGTGGTGAGCGGCGGCTTCAGAAGTATTGCGGCGTGGTTAAGCACCACGGTTAAAAAGGGTGAACTCTTATAACTGAGTCATAAGAGTCGCGCGGTTTCCCGGCCCCCGTTCTGGGCTTGCCGCGTCGCCAACCAACATCGCCGAAAGTCGCCGAAAACATCGCTGAAAATCGGCGCACTCTTATAACTGAGTTATAAGAGTTGCCCCGCCGGGCGGCTGCGATCTTAGCGCGTTGTTAATGCTTCCGCGCCTGCCGGTCACCGGCCCTTGAAGTCCGGCTCGCGCCGGTCGGCGGAGGCGGCAACGCCCTCGCGGAAGTCCTCGGTCTGGCGCAGCCGCGTCTGCTCCTCGAGCTCGTGGTCGGTGGCGGCGCGGACCGCGTCCGCGAGGCCGGCCCGGAGCGTGGCACGGGTCGCCACGACACCGAGGGGGGCGTTGATGGCGATCTCGCGGGCCAGTGCCCAGGCGTCCTCGCGCAGCTTCTCGGCGGTGGTCAGCACATCCAGCAGGCCCCATGCGTGGGCCTCGTCGCCCTTGACGCGCCGGCTGGTCAGGAACATGAGCGCCGCCTTCTGCTGGCCGATGGCGCGCGGCAGGGTCACCGTCAGCCCGAAGCCCGGATGGAAGCCCAAGCGCGTGAAATTGGCCGAGAAACGCGACTCCGGGCTGCCGACGCGGAAATCGGCCGACATGGCGAGCCCGAGCCCGCCGCCGATGGCCCCGCCCTGCACCGCGGCGATGACCGGCTTCGAGGCCCGGAAGACGCGCACCGCCTCGACATAGAGGTGGTCGATCCCGACCCGGTTGACCGCCCCCTCGACCGAGCCGTCGGCCTGCACGCCCGAGCCGTCGCCGAAGTTGGCGCCGGCGCAGAAGTTCTTGCCATCCGAGCAGAGCAGGATGGCGCGGCAGGCCGGGTCGGTGTCGAGCGCCTCGTAGGTGTCCGCGATCTGCCGGATCAGGTGGAAGTCGAAGAAATTGTGCGGCGGGCGGCGGATCTCGACGGTGGCGACGTGGTCGGCGAGATCGATGGCGAGGTCGGGGGCGTCGGGCATGGCTCGGATCTCCTTCGGAGGCGTGGCGGCGTCGGGGCCGATATCCTTTCGGGGGCCGGTTAACCCATTCGGACAGGGTATCGCCCGCCTGGCGCGCCGTCAGTCGTAGACGCGGCCGGGCTCCAGCAGCTTGAAGACTTGATCTCGAACTCCTGCCAGCGGCCGTCCGGTTGGTCGGTGCGGATGGTCAAGATGTTGTTATAGTTGAAGAACACCGCGTGGACCGAATGCAGCGCACGGCAGCAGTGGCTGCCGTCGGGATGGATGAATTTTATCACGTTCACCTCCTGTTCGCAGAGCGTTCGGAGACACTCTCGCCGAGGTTGCATTGTGGCCGAAAAGGGGCACAAATGCGGAATATTCGTGGCTCAGCGCAACCCAAGGCCGCGCGCGATGATGCCGCGGAGCACCTCTGTCGTGCCGCCCTGGATGGTCAGCTTCGGCGAGACGAGGGTGGCGTGGTCCACCAGCTCCTCGAAGGCGGCGCGGTTCGACGGGTCCGGCCGGGCGAAGGCGGCGAGGTCGCGCGCGGCCTGCGGAAGGCGCTGCTCCCAGACCGTGCCGAGGTCCTTGACGACGCTGGCCTCGAGGACCGGCTCGCGGCCGGCCTCCAGCATGGCGGCGACCGAGACGGACATGCGCCTGAGCGCGTGGAGCTGGGCGACGAGGCGGCCGAGGCCTTCCGAGGCGCGCACGTCCGCCTCGCCGCCGACGGCGCGGATCAACGCCGGGATCAGGTAGTAGGTCTCGAGGAACCGCTCGGGGCCGGAGCGCTCGTAGGCGAGCTCCGCGGTGGCCTGCTTCCAGGCGCCGTCGACCTCGCCGAGCACCTGGTCGGCGGGGATCATCACGTCCTCGAAGCGCACTTCGTTGAAGTCGGACTGGCCGGGCATCTGGTCGATGGGCCTGACCGAGATGCCCGGGAGCGACATGTCGACGAGGAACTGGGTAAGGCCGTGCCGGCGGTTCTCCTCGGTCGGCGGCGCGGTGCGGAAGAGGGCGATCATGTACTCGGCCCGGTGGGCGTTCGAGGTCCAGATCTTGGTGCCGTTGACGCGGTAGTGGTCGCCCTCGCGGACCGCCCTGGTCGAGGCGGCGAAGAGGTCGGAGCCCGAGCCCGGCTCGGACATGCCGATGCAGAAGCAGAGCTCGCCGCGGGCGATTTTCGGCAGGATCTCAGCCTTCATCTCGTCGGTGCCGTATTTCAGGATCACCGGGCCCGACTGGCGGTCGGCGACGAAGTGCGACCAGGTGGGCGCGGCGGCGGCGCGCATCTCCTCGGTCACGACGTAGCGGTCGAGGTAGCTGCGCTCCTGCCCGCCGTACTGCTTCGGCCAGGTCATGCCGATCCAGCCGCGGGCGCCGACGCGCTGCGAGAACTCGCGGTCGTAGGAGGGGTTTCTGAGGCCCAGCGCCGGGTCGAAGGTGCCGCGGGCGACCTCTTCGGCGAGGAAGGCGCGGACCTGCTCGCGCAGTTCCTGGGCCTCGGGCGGCAGGCGGAGCGGGTCAAAGCGCAGCGCGGTCTGCATGGGGCCTCCTAACGGGCGGCGATCAGGGGCCAGACGGCCTCGGGGCCCGCCTCGGCGACCATGTCGCCGAGCATGGCGGCCCAGTGGCTTTCCGCGCCGAAGTCGTCGCGCCAGCCCCAGAGGCGGCGGGTGTAGCGCTGGAGAACGTGCTCGGCCGTCCAGCCGATGGCGCCGTGGACCTGATGGGCGATGCGGGCCCCCTCGGCCGCGGCCTCGCCGACGCGGATCTTGGCCGCTGCGACCTCGAGGAAGAGCGCCTCGGAGAAGGCCTCGCCGCGGGTCAGCGCGTCCGCCGCGGAGCCAGAGGCGGCCAAAGCGGCGGCGACCTCGCCGGAGAGGCGCGCGAGGCTGTGCTGGATGGCCTGGAACTTCGCCAGCGGGCGGCCGAACTGCTCGCGCTCCTGCACGTAGCGTGTGGAGAGCTCGAGCAGACTCTCCAGCGCGCCGGTCATCTGCACGGCGCGCACCGCCGCGCCGACGAGCATCGGCGTGTCGTGGTGCCAGCCCTCGGGCGCGTCGGCGATCTCGGCCGGGTAGACGCCGGAGAAGGTGATGTCGGCGCGCTCGCCGCCCATATCGGTCGCGCGGGGCGTCACGGAGAACGAGCCGGGCGCCATGAGGGCGACGGCGTGGGAGTCGCCGCGCTCGGCCACCACGACGACGCCCCTGGCCTCGGCCGCGTGGGGCACGGCGCGGGCGGTGCCGGTGATTGCCCCGTCCTCGTCGCCGGTGAGCGTGTCGCCGAGGCGGACCGGGGCGAAGGCGAGCGGCCCGGCGGGGCAGTCGATGCCGGCGGCGTCGAGGAAGTGACCCGCGAGCAGCGTCTCGGCGATGGCGACCGGGGCGGCGTAGTGGCCGGAGACGCGCAACACCTCGAAGCC
>JBEPXW010000139.1:0-5386 GCA_041641715.1 Pseudomonadota bacterium | reverse complement strand
CCGCCGCTGAGCGCCTCAGAGCTGGGGGAAGAACTTGCCCTCGGGCGAGAGGGTGAAGATCTCGCAACCATCCTCGGTGACCCCGATCGAGTGCTCGAACTGGGCCGAGAGCGAGCGGTCGCGGGTCACGGCGGTCCAGCCGTCCGCAAGCGTCTTGGTCTGCGGCGCGCCGAGATTCACCATCGGCTCGATGGTGAAGAACATGCCGGGCTGCAGCTCGGCCCCCTCGCCGGGGCGGCCGTAATGCAGCACGTTCGGCGCGTCGTGGAACACGCGACCGAGCCCGTGGCCGCAAAAGTCGCGCACCACCGAGCAGCGCTCGGCCTCGACGTAGGCCTGGATGGCGTGGCCGATGTCGCCGAAGTGCGCGCCGGGGATGACGGCGGCGATGCCGCGCATCAGCGCCTCGTGGGTGACCTCGATCAGCCGCGTGGCCCGGCGCGCGGCGCGGCCCGCGACGAACATGCGCGAGGAGTCGCCGTGCCAGCCATCGAGCACCACGGTCACGTCGATGTTCAGGATGTCGCCCGGCTTCAGCGCCTTCGGCCCCGGGATGCCGTGGCAGACCACGTGGTTGACCGAGATGCAGACCGACTTCGGGTAGCCGCGGTAGCCGAGCGGCGCCGGCGTCGCGCCGTGCTCGGTGATGAAGGCGTGGCAGAGCTCGTCGAGCGTCTCGGTGCGCACGCCCGGCTCGACATGGTCGCCGATCATGTCGAGGCACTCGGCCGCGAGCCGGCCGGCGCGGCGCATGCCCTCGAAGTCCTCCCTGTCGTAGAGGCGGATGCCCTCGCTCGTCCGCCGCTCGCCGCCGGTGCGCATCTGGCCCTGGTATCCTTCCAACGTCGCCCGCTCCTTACTGCTGGATCGGCACCGGCCGATCAAGGGTGATTCCCGCCGGGCTGATGGCGCAGCGCCAGGCCAGCGCCTCCACCCCCGCCGCGCGCGCCCGGTCGAAGGCCGCCGCATAGGCCGGATCGATGTCCGCCGCAAGGGCGAGCCGGTCGCAGTCGGTGCGCTGGACGCAGTAGAGCATGACCGCCCGGTGGCCGGCCCCCGCCATCGCCGCGAGGTCGTCGAGGTGGCGGGCGCCGCGCGCGGTAACCGAATCGGGGAACTCGGCGAGGCCGGGGGTGCGCATGAGGTGGACGTTCTTGACCTCGACATAGGCCGGCGGCAGGTCGGGGGCGGAGAGCAGGAAGTCGACGCGGCTCTTCCGGCCGTAGCGGACCTCCGGGCGGATATCGCCGTAGCCGGCGAGCTCCGGGATCGCCCGCGCGGCGAGCGCCTCCGCCGCGAGGCGGTTGGGGAGCGCGGTGTCGATGCCGGCCCAGTGGCCGTCGAGCTCGACCAGGCGCCAGGCGAAGCGGAGCTTGCGGCGCGGGTCGTCGTTCGGCTCGAGCCAGACGCGGAGCCCGGGTTCGTTGAGCCCGGTCATGGCGCCGGGGTTGGCGCAATGCGCGGTCACGGTCTCGCCGCTCGCCAGTTCGATATCGGCGAGAAAGCGTTTATATCGGCGGAGGAGCCGGCCGGGGACGAGCGGGCGCGCGAATTCCATGGGCGGCCAAGTTAGCCAGCCGCGGGGACGAGGCAAGGGGGCACGCGATGGGGGAGACGGGACGCACGCCGACGGCGGCGATGCTGGTGATCGGCGACGAGATCCTCTCGGGGCGCACGCGCGACGCCAACGCGCACCACCTCGCCGGGGTGCTGACCGAGATCGGGGTCAGGCTGGTCGAGATCCGCGTGGTGCCGGACGAGGCCGCGGCGATCACCGGTGCCGTCGGCGAGCTGAAGGCGCGGGTGGACTATCTCTTCACCTCGGGCGGCATCGGCCCTACCCATGACGACATCACGGCCGACTGCGTGGCGGCGGCATTCGGCGCGCCGATCGGCGTGCGGGCGGACGCCCGCGCGCTGCTCGAGGCGCATTACGGCGCGAGCGGGCGCGAGCTGAACGAGTCGCGGCTCAGGATGGCGCGGATCCCCGAGGGGGCGGAGCTGATCGAGAACCCGGTCTCGGTGGCGCCGGGATTCATCCTCGGCAACGTGCACGTCATGGCCGGAGTGCCGGAGATCTTCCGGGCGATGCTCGAGGGGCTGCGCCCGCAGCTGGCGGGCGGGCCGCCGCTGCTCAATCACACCTTTCAGGTGGACGCGCCCGAGGGCGACGTGGCGGGACCGCTGCGCGCGCTGGCCGGCGAGCATCCGGGCGTCTCGATGGGGAGCTATCCCTTCTACCGCCAGAGGCCGGGGGCGAACGTGGTGCTGCGCTCGACCGACGCGGCGGCTCTGGCGCGGGCGGCGGAGGCGCTGCGCGGGTCGCTCGAGGCCGCGGAGCTCGACTTTGCGGAGATGCCGCCCGGCGCGGGCGCGCCGGAGTAATCCGGTTTCTGTCTGCGGGGATTTCCTGGCCGGCCCCGTCAGTGCGCCTCGGCCCAGCTCGCGCCCTTGCCGGCGTCGACGACGAGCGGGACCTCGAGGCGGACGGCCGGCTCCGGGGCCTTCTCCATCACGCTTCGCACGCACTCGATGGTGGCGTCGGCCTCGCCCTCCGGCACCTCGAAGAGCAGCTCGTCGTGGACCTGCAGGAGCATGCGGCCGGTGAGTCCGGCCTCGGCCATTGCGGGCGGGATCCGGATCATGGCGCGGCGTATCACGTCGGCCGCGGTGCCCTGGATCGGCGCGTTGATCGCGGCGCGCTCGGCGAAGCCGACGCGGGGACCCTTGGAGTTGATTTCCGGCGTGTGGATGCGCCGGCCGAACAGGGTCTCGACGTAGCCCTTCTCGCGCGCGTGCGCCTTGGTCGCGTCCATGTAGTCGCGGATGCCGGGGAAGCGCTCGAAATAGGCGTCGATGAACGCCTTCGCCTCCTCGCGCGGGATGCGGAGCTGGTTCGAGAGACCGTAGGCCGAGATGCCGTAGATGACCCCGAAATTGATCGCCTTGGCCTGCCGGCGCACGGCCGGGTCCATCCCCTCGATGGGCGTGCCGAAGACCTCGGACGCGGTCATGGCGTGGATGTCGAGGCCCTTCGAGAACGCCTCGCGCAGCGCGTCGATCCGGGCCATGTGGGCGAAGATGCGGAGCTCGATCTGGCTGTAGTCGAGGCTGAGGATGACGTTGCCCTTCTCGGCGACGAAGGCCGAGCGGATCTGGCGGCCCTCCTCGGTGCGCACGGGAATGTTCTGGAGGTTTGGGTCGGTCGAGGCCAGCCGCCCGGTCGAGGTGGCGGCGAGGCTGAACGAGGTGTGGACGCGCCCCGTCTCCGGGTGGATGTGCTCGGGCAGCGCGTCGGTGTAGGTCGATTTCAGCTTCGAGAGCTGGCGCCAGTCCAGCACCTTGGCGGGGAGCTCGTGGCCTTCCGCCGCGAGGCTCTCCAGCACGTCCGCCCCGGTGCCCCAGGCGCCGGTCTTTCCCTTCTTGCCGCCGCCGAGGCCCATTTCGTCGAACAGGATCTCGCCGAGCTGCTTCGGGCTGCCGACATTGAAGCGGCGCCCGGCAAGGGCGTAGATCTCGTCCTCGTACTCGGCCATGTGCTGGGCGAAGCGGGTCGAGAGTTTCGAGAGCACGTCGCGGTCGACCCTGATCCCGGAGAGCTCCATGTCGGCCAGCACCGGCAGGAGCGGGCGCTCGAGCGTGTGATAGACGGTCGAGACGTGCTCGGCGGCAAGGCGGGGCTTCAGCGCCGTCCAGAGGCGGAAGGTGACGTCGGCGTCCTCGGCGGCGTAGGTCGCGGCCTTTTCCACCGGCACGCGGTCGAAGGTGATCATGGACTTGCCCGACCCGATCAGCTCCTTGATGGCGAGCGGGCGGTGGCCGAGGTGGCGCTCGGAGAGCTCGTCCATGCCGTGGCCGCCGAGGCCGGAGTCGAGGGCGTAGGAAACGAGCATGGTGTCGTCGATCGGGCGCACCTCGATGCCGTGGCGCATGAGCACGCGGATGTCGTATTTGAGGTTCTGGCCGATCTTGAGCGTCGCCGGGTCGACGAGGACGGGCCTGAGCGCCTCGAACACCGTCCCGGGGTCGAGCTGGTCCTCCACCCGCTCGGTCCTGCCGAGGAGGTCGCCGTCGCCCTTCGTGTGGGCCACCGGCACATAGGCCGCGCGGCCGGGCGCGGTGGCGAGCGCCACGCCGGCGATCTCGGCGCGCATCTCGTCGAGCGAGGTGGTCTCCAGGTCAATGCATAGGAGGCCGCTCCCGGTCGCCTGGGCGAGCCAGGCCTCGAGCGTCTCCATGTCGCGGATAGTGACGTAAGACTCGCGGTCGATTTCCGGCATGGCGCGCACCGCGCCGGGTGCGCCGGTGGCGGTGCGGGCCTGTCCGTCGCCTTTCCCTTCTGCTTTCGGCCCGCCGATCGGCGGCGGTTCGGCGCCGAGGGTGTCGGCGATGCGGTTCGAGAGGGTGCGGAACTCCATCTTCGCCAGGAAGCCGAGGAGCTCGTCGGGGTCCGGGTCGCGGACGGCGAACTCGGCCATGCCGGGCAGGTTCGGCACGTCGTCCTTGAGGCGCACGAGCTCGCGCGAGACGCGGATCTGGTCGGCGTGCTCGATCAGCGTCTGGCGGCGCTTCGGCTGCTTGATCTCCTCGGCGCGGGCGAGGAGGGTGTCGAGGTCGCCGTACTCGCCGATCAGCTGGGCGGCGGTCTTGACGCCGATCCCTGGCGCGCCGGGGACGTTGTCGATGGAGTCGCCGGCGAGCGCCTGCACGTCAATGACCTTGTCCGGGGGAACGCCGAACTTCTCCCTGACGCCCTCGGCGTCGACGATCTCGTCGGGCTTGCTCTGGATGCCGGGCTTGAGGATCTCGATGCCGTCACCGACGAGCTGGGCGAGGTCCTTGTCCGAGCTGACGATCGTCACCTCGGCCCCGGCCGCCTGGGCCTGGCGGGCATAGGTGGCGATGATGTCGTCGGCCTCGTAGCCCTCCATCTCGATCGAGGGCAGGCCGAAGGCCTCGGTCGCCTCCCGGATCAGCGGGAACTGCGGGCGCAGGTCCTCGGGCGGTGGCGGCCGGTGGGCCTTGTAGTCGGCGTAGAGCTCGTTCCTGAAGCTCTCGGCGGAGTAGTCGAAGATTACCGCGAGATGGCTCGGCCCCTCGTCGCCGAAGCCCATCAGGAGCTTGTGCAACATGCCGCAGAAGCCGGCCACCGCGCCGACCGGCAGGCCGTCCGACTTTCGCGTCAGGGGGGGAAGCGCGTGGTAGGCGCGGAAGATATAGCCCGAGCCGTCGACGAGGTAGAGGTGGTCGCCCTTGCTGATGCCCGCCGGGGCGCTTTCCTTGCCGCCTTCCTTGCCGCTCCCCTTTCTGCCCTTGGCCATCGCCTCAGTGACCCGCGCCGCCCTTCCGGATGAAGCGCTTGTCGCAGTAGGGGCAGTCGACGTGG
>JBEPXW010000138.1:0-5391 GCA_041641715.1 Pseudomonadota bacterium | reverse complement strand
GTACGACAACGCCTTCGTCTTCATGCCGCTCGAGGAGGCGCAGGCCTATTTCAACAAGCCGAACGCGGTTGATGGCGTCGAGGTGATGGTCGAGCAGCCCGGTCAGGTCGAGCGGATCGGCGCCGATCTGCGCGCGGACATCCCCCAGGACGCCTATCTCTGGAACTGGCAGCGCGCCAACGGCGCCTTCATCGCGGCGTTGAAGACCGAGGCGAACGTGATGTTCATCATCCTCTCGCTGATCTTCGTGATCGTGGCGATGAACATCCTCTCGGGCCTCATCATGCTGGTGAAGGAGAAGGGCCACCACGTCGCCATCATGCGCACCTTCGGCATGACGCAGGGCGCGATAATGCGCATCTTCTTCATCTGCGGCGCGGCGATCGGCGTCGTCGGCACGGTGCTGGGCGTGATCGCCGGGGTTCTCTTCGTCACCTACATCCACGAGATCCAGGCGGCGGTCGAGACGCTCACCGGCACCTCGGTCTGGGACCCGGAGATCCGCTACCTGACGCGCCTGCCGGCGATCCTGATGGTCGGGGACGTGGTGCTGACCTGCGTGGTGGCGCTCGCCTTCGCCTTCCTCGCCACGCTCTACCCGGCGCGCCGGGCGGCGCGGCTCGATCCGGTGGAGGCGCTGCGCTATGAGTGACGCCCCGAGCAACGCCCTCCGGCTCGAGGGCATCGTCCGCAGCTTCCGCCAGGGCCGGAAGACGGTCGAGGTGCTGCGCGGCGCGGACCTCTCGGTTGCGCCCGGCGAGACGGTGGCGCTGGTCGCCCCCTCCGGCGCGGGGAAGTCGACGCTCCTGCACATCGCCGGGCTCCTCGACACGCCGACCTCCGGCAGCGTGGCGATCGCGGACCGGATGCTCTCCGGCCTCGACGACGGCGCGCGGACGGCGGCCAGGCGGCGCCTTCTCGGCTTCGTCTACCAGTTCCACCACCTGCTGCCCGAGTTCACAGCCGAGGAGAATGTCGCCATCCCCGTGATGGCGGCGGGGCAGGACAGGGAGGCCAGCCTCTCGCGCGCGGCGGAGCTCCTCGACCGGGTCGGCCTCGAGGAGCGCCGGCGCCACCGCCCGGCCGAGCTCTCGGGCGGCGAGCAGCAGCGGGTCGCCATCTGCCGGGCGCTCGCCAACCACCCGCGCGTCCTGCTGGCCGACGAGCCCACCGGCAACCTCGACCCGGAGACGGCCGACCGCGTCTTCGACATGCTGATCGAAGTCGTGCGCGAGACCGGCCTCGCGGCCCTCATCGCCACGCACAACAGCGCGCTCGCCGCCCGCATGGACCGCGTCGTGCACCTCGAGGCCGGGCAAGTCCGCGTGGCCTAGCCCGCCTTCGCCGCGGTCATCGCGCAGAGCAGCTCGTACATCACCGTCGCCCCGTTGAGCGCCGTGAGGCCGCCGCTGTCGAAGGGCGGCGAGACCTCCACCATGTCGGCGCCGCGAATGTCCAGCCCGGCGAGCCGGCGCACCATGCCCTGCGCCTCGCGCATGGTCAGCCCGCCGGCCTCGGGCGTGCCGGTGCCGGGCGCGAAGGCCGGGTCGAGGGCGTCGATGTCGAAGCTGACATAGACGGGCGTCTGGCCGACGATGTCGCGCGCCTCGTCGATGCAGGCGCGCCAGCCGAGCTCCTCGACCTCCTCGATCATCATCACCCGCATGCCGCTGTCGTAGCTGAACTTCCACATGTCGGCGTTGTAGAGCGAGCCGCGAATGCCGATCTGCACCACCTTCGCCGGGTCGAGGAGGCCCTCGTCGATGGCCACCTTGAACGGCGCCCCGTGGTGGAAGCGCGAGCCGCCATAGGCGTCGCCGGTGTCGCAATGGGCGTCGATCTGGATCAGCCCGAGCGGCGCGTCCGCCGCGACCGCCCGCAGGATCGGCAGCGTGACCGAGTGGTCGCCCCCGCAGGTCAGCGGCCGGATGCCGGCGGCCCTCACGTGGCGGAAGAAGGCCTCTATCTCCTGGTGCGCCCCGGTCAGCTCGTAGGGCTGCCGGATCCAGGCGTCGCCGATGTCGGCCACCTTCGCCGCCGCGAACGGGTCGACCCCGGTTGCCTGGTTCACGCGCCGCACGAAGGAGGACTGGTTCCGCACCTCGCGCGGCCCGTGGCGCGGCCCCGGCCGGTTGGTCACGCCGCCGTCATAGGGCACGCCGCAGACGCCGATCTCCGGCGGGTCGGCCTCGAAGTCCTCGCGCCAGGGCAGGCGGAAGAAGGTCGCGAGCCCGGTGAAGCGCGGCCGCTGCATCGGGTCGGTGAAGTCGAGCGTCTCGCGATCGGTCATGACGTCCCCCGCTGTCCCCCTCGGATTTCCACGGAGACTGCGGCAAACGATCCTTCCCGGCAAGCGGCGAACGGACTAGCCTCGGGTCATGAGCGAATCCCCGGCTGCTGCGCCCCGCTTCGTCCATCTCCGCGTCCACTCGGCCTACTCGCTCCGCGAGGGGGCGATCCATACCAAGGCGCTGCCGGACCTGTGCCGCCGCCTCGGCCTTCCGGCGGTCGCTGTGACCGACACCAACAACCTGTTCGGCGCGCTGGAGTTCTCCGAGAGCGCGGCCAAGGCGGGCGTGCAGCCGATCATGGGCCTCCAACTCGCCGTCGCCTACGGCGAAGCCACGCCCGGCGAGCGGCCGCCCGAGCCCGCGCCGCTCGCGCTCTACGCCCAGGACGAGGCCGGCTGGCGGAACCTGATGGCGCTCTCCACGGCGGCTTATCTCGAGACCGATCCGAGCGAGCTGTCGCACGTTTCGCTGGACCGGCTCGCCTCCCATGCCGACGGCGTGATCTGCCTCACCGGCGGCCCTGGCGGGCCGGTGGCGAGGCTCCTCCGGGCTGGCCGCCGCCCGGCCGCCGAGGCATTGCTGAAGCGGCTCGCGGAGGCCTTCCCGTCCCGCCTTTATGTCGAGCTGCAACGCCACGGCACCGGCGGCCGCCTCCGCACCGACGCAGAGGAGGCGACCGAGCCGGGCCTCGTCGAAATGGCCTATGCGCTCGACCTGCCGCTCGTCGCCACGAACGAGGTCTATTTCGAGACACCGGAGATGTTCCAGGCCCACGACGCCTTCCTCTGCATCGGCGAGGGCCGCTACGTGAACGAGTCCGACCGCCGCCAGCTCACGCCCGAGCATCACCTGAAGCTCGCCGACGCCATGGTCGAGCGTTTCGCTGACCTGCCCGAGGCGATCGAGAACACCGTCGAGATCGCGAGGCGCTGCGCCTTCCGCCCGCGCACGCACGACCCGATCCTGCCGCGCTTCGCCGACGACGAGGTCGATGAGCTGCGCCGCCAGGCCCAGGAGGGACTGAAGCAACGCCTCGCCGAGATCGAGCCGGTCGCGCCGGTCGAGGAGTACGAGAGCCGCCTGGACTACGAGCTCGGCGTGATCGAGCAGATGGGGTTCCCCGGCTACTTCCTGATCGTCGCGGATTTCATCAAGTGGGCGAAGGCCGAGGACATCCCGGTCGGCCCCGGCCGCGGCTCGGGCGCCGGATCTCTGGTGGCCTACGCGCTTACGATTACAGACTTGGATCCATTGCGTTATGGCCTTCTCTTCGAGCGGTTTCTCAACCCCGAACGCGTCTCGATGCCGGATTTCGACATCGACTTCTGCCAGGATCGCCGCGAGGAGGTGATCCATTACGTGCAGGAGCGCTACGGCCGCGACCGCGTCGCGCACATCATCACGTTCGGCACGCTGCTCTCGAAGATGGCCGTCCGCGACGTCGCGCGCGTCCTGCAGATGTCCTACAGCCAGGGCGACCGCCTCTCGAAGCTGATCCCGGTCGAGGGCGTGAAGCCGCTCTCCATCGCCGAGGCCCGCCGCGAGGAACCCCGCCTCGAGGAGGAGGCGCGCCGCGACGAGAACGTCGCCACGCTCCTCGACATCACCGAGAGGATCGAGGGCCTCCTGCGCAACGCCTCGACCCACGCTGCCGGCGTCGTCATCGGCGACCGGCCGCTGGTGGAGCTGGTGCCGCTCTACCGCGACCCGCGCTCGGAGATGCCGGCGACCCAGTACAACATGAAATGGGTGGAGGCCGCAGGCCTCGTGAAGTTCGACTTCCTCGGCCTCAAGACCCTGACGGTCATCCAGAACGCCGTCGATCTCCTGAAGAAGCGCGGCGTCGAGCTCGACATCGCGAAGATCCCGCTCGATGATCCGGCGACCTACGAGCTCTACGCGCAGGCCGACACGGTGGGCGTGTTCCAGGTGGAAAGCGCCGGCATGCGCGACGCGCTGCGCCAGCTTCGCCCGACCTGCATCGAGGACATCGTGGCCCTCGTGGCGCTCTATCGCCCGGGCCCGATGGAGAACATCCCTAAGTACTGCAACGTCAAGAACGACAAGGAGACACGCGAGACGCTGCACCCCTCCATCGACCCGATCCTCCACGAGACGCAGGGCATCATCGTCTACCAGGAGCAGGTGATGGAGATCGCCCGGAAGATGGCCGGGTACTCCCTCGGGCAAGCCGACCTCCTGCGCCGCGCCATGGGCAAGAAGATCCAGGAGGCGATGGACGCCGAGAAGCCGAAGTTCCTGGCCGGCGCGGCCGAGAACGGCGTCAAGAAGGCGAAGGCCGAGCAGGTCTGGGACCTGCTCAACAAGTTCGCCAACTACGGCTTCAACAAGTCCCACGCCGCGGCCTACGCGGTGGTGAGCTACCAGACCGCCTGGCTCAAGGCCAATTACCCGGTCGAGTTCATGGCCGCGGTGATGAACCTCGACCTGCACAACACGGACAAGCTGAACGGCTACGTGCAGGAGTGTCGCCGCATGGAGGTCGCCGTCGAGGCCCCGGACGTGAACCGCAGCCACGCCCGCTTTACCGTGGAGGAGGGGAAGATCCTCTACGCCCTCGGCGCGCTCAAGAATGTCGGCGTTGAGGCCATCCGCCTGATCGAGGAGGCCCGCGCTGAGGGCGGGCCCTTCTCCGACCTCTTCGACTTTGCCCGCCGGGTCGACCTCCGCGCCCTGGGCAAGCGTGCCCTCGAGAGCCTCGCCCGCGCCGGCGCCCTGGACGGGCTCGAGCGGAACCGCCAGAAGGTGCTCATGGCGGTCGACGAGCTCGTCACCTACTCCGCCTCCGTGAACGAGGAGAAGGGCTCGGCGCAGCATTCTCTCTTCGGCGACGTGGCCGAGGCGCTGCCGCCGCCGCGCCTCAGGGAGCCCGAGGACTGGCTCCCCTCGGCCCGCCTGCGCGAGGAGCACGCCGCGGTCGGCTTCTACCTCTCGGGCCACCCGCTCGAGGACTACATGCCGGCGCTCGGCCGCCAGAAGGTGCAGTCCTACGCCGAGTTCATGGCCACGAAGGGCCGCACCGGCGGCGTGGCGCGCATCGCCGGCACGCTTGCCGCGGTGCAGTTCCGAAAGTCCGCCA
>JBEPXW010000137.1:0-5404 GCA_041641715.1 Pseudomonadota bacterium | reverse complement strand
ATGGGCGCCGAGGAGTACGGCGTCGGCACCGCCTCGCTCATCTCCATGGGCTGCATCATGGTGCGCCAGTGCCAGGCGAACACCTGCCCGGTCGGCGTCTGCACCCAGGACCCGAGCTTGCGCGAGAAGTTCACCGGCTCGCCGGAGGGCGTGGTGAATCTCTTCAGCCTGCTCGCCCAGGAGGTGCGCGAGATCCTCGCCGGCCTCGGCGCGCGCTCGCTCGACGAGGTCGTCGGCCGCGCCGACCTGCTCACCCAGGTCAGCCGCGGCGCGGCGCATCTCGACGACCTCGACCTCAACCCGATGCTGGTGCGCGTCGACGAGGGCAAGGTCGCCCGCTACGACCGCGACGGGCCCAGGCAGGAGGTCGACGACACGCTCGACGCCCAGATCGTCCGCGACGCCGGGCCGTTCTTCAAGGACGGCGAGAAGATGCAGCTCGACTACACGGTGCAGAACACGCTGCGCTCGATCGGCACCCGGGTCTCGAGCCACATCGTGCGGCGCTTCGGCATGAACAACAAGCTGCAGGAGGGCCACCTGACGATCCGCCTCGACGGCTCCTGCGGCCAGTCGCTCGGCGCCTTCGCCGCGCCGGGGCTGAAGCTCGAGGTGCTGGGCGACGCGAACGACTATGTCGGCAAGGGCCTCTCGGGCGGCGTCATCACGCTCCGGCCGCCGCTGAACTCGACGCTGGTGCCGCAGGAGAACACGATCATCGGCAACACCGTCCTCTACGGCGCCACCGCCGGCAAGCTCTTCGCCAACGGTCAGGCGGGCGAGCGGTTCGCCGTGCGCAACTCGGAGGCGCGCGTGGTCGTCGAGGGCTGCGGGGCGAACGGCTGCGAGTACATGACGGGCGGCGTCGCCGTCATCCTCGGCGCGGTGGGCGACAACTTCGGGGCCGGCATGACCGGGGGCATGGCCTATGTCTACGACCCCGAGGGCGTGTTCCCGCAGCGGGCCAACATGGACACGCTGGTCGTCACACGGGTCGAGTCGGCGCACTGGGAGGCCGAGATGAAAGGCCTGATCGAGGAGCACGTCGCGCAGACGGGCAGCCCGCGGGCGCGCGGCATCCTCGCTCACTGGGAGGAGGAGCTCGGCCATTTCTGGCAGATCTGCCCGAAGGAGATGGTCTCGCGGCTCTCGCACCCGCTCTCGGACCGCGCCGAGGAGGCGACGGCCTGAGGCGGGCTGTGGCCGCCCGCCTCAGTTCCAGTCCCAGCGCAGGTCCTGCCAGATCTTCTCGCCGATCAGGCAGTCGTAGTTTTTTTCGGCCGCGCGCCACACGCGCGCGGGGCGTGGCTGCCGGCCGGAGAGCTCGAGCACGATCTTGCGGCGCACCGCCTGAGGGAAGTGGCGCCATTCGAGGACGGGGATGACAAACGCGCCCGGGCCGCCGATAACGCAGTCGCGGTAGTACCGGTCGAGGTCCTCGAGATGCCACTGGCTGCCCATGCCCTCGCGCGTCATCAGCGGCAGGCCGTTGATGACGAGGCCCGCTGCGAGGGCCTCGTCGCGCGCTTTCTCCACCGGCCGGCCGAAGTTGTTCGGCCCGTCGCCGGAGACGTCGATGATCCGCCGGATACCGCGGAAGCCGTTGTCCTCGAAGAGCGTTGCGGCGAAGTCGATGGCGCCGGAAATCGAGGTGCGCCGCAGCCGCGCGTCGAACCTGATCGTCAGCCGCGCGGCGAAAGCCTCGGCGTCCGCCCGGTCGCGCACCAGCGTCCAGTCGACCACGACCCGCTGCTCCGCCGCCCACTCGATGTAAGTGAGCGCGACCCGGCCCAGCATGCCGCGCCGGATCGCCGAGAGCACCTCGTCGCTCACCAGCGCCTCGGCATAGCCGCGCCGCTGGATCTCGAGCTCGCGCATGGTCATGGAGCGCGAGACGTCCACCGCGATCACCAGCTCGGTGTCCACCTCGAGCGAATCCTGTGCCGGCGCGGCGGACGGCAGGACGCAGATGGCGAGGATGGCGGCGATGGCGAGGCGCGTGCGCATGGGCGGTTCCCGGCGCCGGGCGGAGGATTCAGCCTGCGGCCGAATCGCCGCCCGCGTCCAGAGGGGCCGTGGCGGGCTCAGCCCTCGGTGGCGCCGTCCTCCGCGTTGTTTCCGGCATCCTCCCCTTCGCCGTTCTCGGCGATCAGCGCCACCGAGACCACGCGCTCGTCCTTGGCGGTGTGAAAGACGCGCACGCCGCCCGCGGTGCGCGAGCGGAACGAGATGCCCGAGACCGGGCAGCGGATCGACTTGCCGGTATTGGTCACCAGCATGAGCTGGTCGTCCATCATCACCGGGAAGGAGGTTACGAGCCGGCCGCCGCGCAACGCCCGGTCCATCGCCATGACGCCCTGGCCGCCGCGCCCGCGCAGGGGATAGTCGTGGCTCGAGGAAAGCTTGCCCGAGCCGCGCTCGGTCACCGTCAGGATCAGGTCCTCGGCCGCGGACATCTCGGCGTAGCGGGCCTCCGGCAGGGGCACATCGGCCACCTCGGCCTCGTCGCCGGGCTCGACCTCCTCGCCCTCGTCGGGCGCGCCGGAGACGAGGCGGCGCATCTTGAGATAGGCGGCGCGTTCCTCCGCCGTCGCCTCGAAATGGCGGATGACGGACATCGAGACGACCTCGTCGCCCTTGGCCAGCCGGATGCCCCGCACGCCGGTGGACTCGCGGCCCTTGAAGACGCGCACGTCCGTGGCGCGGAAGCGGATCGCCTTGGCCGCGGCGGTGACGAGCATGACGTCGTCGCCGTCGTCGCAGATGCGCGCGCCGACGAGGTGCACGCCCTCGGGCAGCTTCATGGCGATTTTGCCGTTCGACTTGACGTTGGTGAAGTCGCTGAGCGCGTTGCGCCGCACCTGCCCGTCCGAGGTGGCGAAGACGATGTTGAGGCTCTCCCACTCGTCCTCGGGCGCGTCCACCGGCATGAGCGCCGCGATCGAGACGCCGGTCGGGATCGGCAGGATGTTGACGATCGCCTTGCCCCGGCCCGTGCGCCCGCCCGCGGGCAGGCGCCAGGTCTTCAGCTTGTAGACCATGCCGTCGGTGGTGAAGATCAGCAGCGGCGTGTGCGTGTTGGCGACGAAGAGGCGGATGATGAAGTCCTCCTCCTTCGTCGCCATGCCGGCGAGGCCCTTGCCGCCGCGGCGCTGCTCGCGGAACTCGGACAGGGGCGTGCGCTTGATGTAGCCGCCATGGGTGACGGTCACCACCATGTCCTCGCGCTCGATCAGGTCCTCGTCGTCGACCTCGCCGGCGTCCTCGACAATCTCGGTCCGGCGCGGCGTGGCGTACTCGTCGCGGACCTCGCGGAGCTCGTCGGCGATGATCCCGAGGATGCGCTCGCGCGAGCGCAGGATCTCGAGATAGTCCCTGATGCTCTCGGCGAGGCCCCGGAGCTCTTCGCCGATCTCGTTGACGCCGAGCGCGGTCAGGCGCTGCAGGCGCAGATCGAGGATCGCGCGCGCCTGGGCGTCCGAGAGGTTGTAGGTGCCGTCGTCGTTCACCGGGTGCGCCGGGTCGTCGATTAGCCGGAGATACTCGACGATCTCGCCGGCGGCCCAGCGCCGCTCCTTCAGCCGCTCGCGCGCCGTGGCCGGGTCGGCCGAGGCGCGGATGGTGGCCACCACCTCGTCCACGTTGCCGACGGCGACGACGAGGCCGCAGAGGATGTGGGCCCGCTCGCGCGCCTTCATGAGAAGATGCGCGGTGCGCCGCGCCACCACGTCCTCGCGGAAGGCAATGAAGGCCTGCAGGAAGGCCTTGAGGTCGAGCTGCTCGGGCCGGCCGTGGTTCAGCGCCAGCATGTTGCAGGCGAAGAAGGTCTGCAGCGGCGTGAAGCGGTAGAGCTGGTTCAGCACCACCTCCGGCGTCGCGTCGCGCTTGAGCTCGATCACCACGCGGACGCCGAAGCGGTCGGACTCGTCCTGGACGTGGGCGATGCCCTCGATCCGTTTCTCGCGGGCGAGCTCGGCGATGCGCTCGACCATGGTCGACTTGTTCACCTGGTAGGGGATCTCGTCGACGACAATGGCGAAGCGGTCCTTGCGCAGCTCCTCGATGCGGGTCTTGGCGCGCATCACCACCGAGCCCTTGCCGGTGGCGTAGGCCTTCCGCGCGCCCGACTGGCCGAGGATGATGCCGCCGGTGGGGAAATCTGGGCCGGGGACTATCTCCATGAGCTCGGCGAGCGTCGTCTCCGGGATCTCGATGAGCCGGAGCGTGGCGTCCGTGATCTCGCCGAGATTGTGCGGCGGGATGTTGGTCGCCATGCCGACCGCGATGCCGCCGGCGCCGTTGACCAGCAGGTTCGGGAAGCGCGCCGGCAGGACCTCGGGCTCCTGGTCCTGGCCGTCGTAGTTCGGATGAAACTCGACCGTGTCGCGGTCGATGTCCGTCAAGAGCGCGCCGGTGGCCTTCGCCATGCGCACCTCGGTGTAGCGCATGGCCGCCGGGGAGTCGCCGTCCATCGAGCCGAAGTTGCCCTGCCCGTCGATCAGCGGCAGGCGCATGGAGAAGTCCTGCGCCATGCGCACCAGCGCGTCGTAGACCGCCTGGTCGCCGTGCGGGTGGTACTTACCGATGACGTCGCCGACGACGCGGGCGGATTTCCGGTAGGGCTTGTCGTGGGTGTAGCCGGCCTCGTGCATGGCGAAGAGGATGCGCCGGTGCACCGGCTTCAGCCCGTCGCGCAGGTCCGGGAGCGCGCGCGCCACGATCACGCTCATGGCGTAATCGAGGTAGCTGCGCTTCATCTCCTCCTCGACCGAGATCGAGGGGCCGTGATGGGGCTGGCGGCCGGACTCGTCAGGCCCCCCGCCGCCGCCCGATAAATCGTTGTCGTCGTTCAACGAAAGCTCCTGGCCTCGGCCGCGCCGGGTGGGTCTGTCTCGCGCGCGCGGAGTATAGGCCAGCGGCCGCGCGAGGGCAATGGCAGGCGCGAAATATGGGGTCTTGGCCGGTGCGCGCCACTAGGATCTGTGGAAGCCCGGCCTCCGGGCCACGCCCGGCGCCTCGCTACATGCCCTTGACCTGTTTCGAGCTGAGCACCTGGGCCAGGTTCTCGCGCAGCATCTTCTCGTACTCGTCGCGGAAGTAGCGCGCCGTGTCCTCGTCGACCTCGCCCGGCGGCAGGCCTTGCGTCTGGGCGAGGAAGGCGTTGAAGCGGGCCGTGGCGTACATCATGGCGGCGCTGATGCGCGAGACGGGCGCGTCCTCGGTCAGCGCGTTGGCGACCGCGAGGAAGCGGTCGGCCATGTCGAAGAACGCACGCTGCTCCTCCGCCGAGAGGGGCGTGCCGTCGCCGCCGTTCTCGTCGTCCGAGGCCATGGTCAGAACGGGATCTCGTCGTCCACGTCGCGGCCGCCGCCGCCACCCTGGCCGCCACCCTCGAAGCCGCCGC
>JBEPXW010000136.1:0-5418 GCA_041641715.1 Pseudomonadota bacterium | reverse complement strand
CTCCACGCCGGAGACGCGCTTCTTGCCCATCACCCGCGCGATTCCGTGTCCCTCGCGCACGGGGATCTGCAGCGACCGGGCCCGCTCCGGCAGAGCCCCGCCCGCTTCGGCCCGCAGGTCGAGCACGGCGGCCACCCTCGCTCCGGCCTCGTGGAGCGCGATCGCCGTCCGGTAGGCGTCGTCGTTGTTGGCGGCGACCACCGCCTGATGGCCCGCCAGGACGCCCCAGAGGCCGACATAGTCGCGGACCGCGCCGGCCAGCATCACGCCGGGCACGTCGTTGTTGGCAAAGGTGAGGGGTCGCTCGATCGCGCCGGTGGCGACGACGATGCGCTTGGCCCGCACGCGCCAGAGCCGGTGGCGCGGCGCGCCCGCACGGCCCGGCGCATGGTCGGCGACCCGCTCGTAGACGAGCGCGTAGCCGTGGTCGTAGAGGCCGGCCGCCATCGCGCGGCTGCGCAGCGTGACGTTCCGCATGGCCTCGAGCGCCGAGACCTCGCCTTCCGCCCAGTCGGCCGCCGGCTGGCCGTCGATCTCGATGTCCGTCTCGGTCTTGGCGCGGCCGCCCCAGTGCGGGGTCTGCTCGACGAGGAGCACGCGCGCGCCCGCCTCGCCGGCCGCGCGTGCCGCTGCGAGCCCAGCGACGCCCCCGCCTATGACGAGCACATCGCAGAAGAAGTGGAAATGCTCGTAGCTGTCGGGGTCCGGCTCGGTCGGCGCCATGCCGAGGCCCGCGGTGCGGCGGATCGCCGGCTCGAAGATGTGCTTCCAGGCGGCGCGCGGGAAGATGAAGCTCTTGTAGTAGAACCCGGCCGGGAACACGGGCGCCAGCGACGCGATCCGGGCGTTGATTGCCCCGATGTCGAAATCGAGGCTCGGCCAGTGGTTCTGGGACCGTGCGACCAGCCCGTCGCGGAGCTCGGTCGTCGTCGCGGGCGCGTTGGGCTCGAAGCGGGCGCCCTCGCCGAGCCCCATCAGCGCGTTCGGCTCCTCCGGGCCGCTGGCGAGGATACCGCGGGGGCGATGGTACTTGAAGCTGCGCCCGACGAGCACCTTGTCGTTGGCGAGCAGCGCCGAGGCGAGCGTGTCGCCCTCGAAGCCCTGGAGCGTCTCGCCGTTGAACCGGAACGAGACCGGCCGGTCGCGGTCGATCAGACGCCCGCCCGCGTTCATGCGGCGCGCCATCACCAGCCCTCCCAGTCGGGACGGCGGGCCTTGACGGCGTCGATGACGTGCTGAGGCGGCTCCTTCGTCTGGGCGCTGTAGGTGGCGAAGATCTCCAGGGTCACCGTGCAGCGGGCGGCATGGAACCACTTTCCGCAGCCGAAGGCGTGGCGCCAGCGCTCGAAATGGACGCCTCTCGGGTTCTTGCGGGTGAACAGGTAGTCGGTGAACTCGTCGTCCGGCGAGCCCGGGCCGAAGCGCTCGAGATGCGCCTCGCCGCCGCCGGCCAGCTCGGTTTCGGCGCACGCCGCGCCGCAGTTGGGGCAGGTCAGCAGGATCATGGGTCCGATGGTCCCTCAGCACCGGCACGCCGGTCCGCAGTCGCGGCCACTAGATGTCACACGCGCGACGATGCCAGACGTGCAGACCCGTCACAACATGGCCGATCTGCGACCATACCGGCGCTTGCGCCGAGCCGCGGATTTCACGGTCAAGGCAGAGGGACCCTCGGGAAGCGGCAATCATGCCGCCCTTTGCGATGACTTCTCGACCGCTGGAGGCTCAGTTGCCCGACTGGCCGCCTGAGTCGCCACCGCCTGAGTCGCCACCGCCTGAGTCGCCACCGCCGGAGTCATCGCCGCCGGAGTCGCCGGAGCCCGAGCCGCCTTCGGACGTCTCGACGCTGATGGTGGTCGATTCGCCGCCCGTTCCGGAAACGTCGCCGCCGAGCACGAAATAGCCGAGGACGGCGACCGCCACGACCAGCCCGCCCACGACGAAAGCGAGCGTGGTGTTGTTCCTGCCTTCATTGGCCATTCTCGTTACCTCCGTGATTGTTCGCTGGCAGAAACGCGAACGGAGAAGCATTTGTTCCCGCGCGTCGATGACCGCACGGGGGGCCGGCGCAGAATGCAACGGGATGGGAGCCGGTCACGCCCGGGCGTGACCCGTCTCGGGCAAGCTCGACGCGATCGGATGGCACCCCGTCCCCGCGTGTCGTGCGATCGTGCGCGGCAGCGCGGATGCGCCATAGTGAATTATTTAATGATGTAATTCAATAACTTAACTCCCTTCGCACGCATGTCAACGTGTGCGCGCAGCCCGTTGTGGTGGGGTTCTCGTTCGTGGCGGATCGCCCCCAGAATTCTCGGGGAAGTCAAGGGCAGGCACGGCCGCTCAATGCGCCACCGCCGCCGCCACCGATTCGTCGATCATCCGGCCTTCGCGGAAGCGGTTCAGGCCGAAGGGCGCAGCCAGCTCGTCAGGCTCGCCTTTCGCCAGTGTCGCCGCCATGGCCCAGCCCGAGCCGGGGATCGACTTGAAGCCGCCCGTGCCCCAGCCGCAGTTGAGGAAGATGCCGTCCACCGGCGTCTTGCCCATGATCGGCGAGCGGTCGCCGGTGATGTCGACAGTGCCGCCCCATTGGCGCAGCATCCTCAGCCGTGAGATGACGGGAAAGGTCTCGCAGAGCGCGCGCACCGTCTCCTCCACGTGATGGAACGAGCCGCGCTGGGTGTAGCCATTGTAGCCGTCCGTGCCGCCGCCGATCACCATCTCGCCCTTGTCGGACTGGCTCATGTAGCCGTGCACGGTGTTGGCCATCACCACGATGTCCAGGCAGGGCTTGATGGGCTCGGAGACGAGGGCCTGCAGCGGGACCGATTCGATCGGCAGGCGGAAGCCGGCCATCTCGGCGAGCACGCCGGAGTTGCCGGCGACGATCAGCGCCAGCTTGCCGCAGGTGATCGCGCCCTTGTTCGTGCGCACGCCCTTCACCTGCCCGCCCTCGACGTCGATCCCGGTGACCTCGCATTTCTGGATGATGTCGACGCCCAGGTCCGACGCTGCCCGCGCATAGCCCCAGGCCACCGCGTCGTGGCGCGCCGTGCCGGCGCGCGGCTGCCACAGGCCCCCGAGCACGGGATAACGCGGCCCCTCGACGTTGATGATGGGGCACAGCTTCTTGATGCGCTCGGGCGTGACGAGCTCGCTCTCGATCCCCGCCAGCCGGTTTGCGTTCAGCGTCCGTTTCCAGGCGCGGAACTCGTGCTCGGTCTGGGCCAGCATGAGCACGCCGCGGGGCGAAAACATCAGGTTGAAGTTGAGCTTCTGGCTCAGGTCCTCGTAGAGGCTGCGCGCCAGCTCGTAGATCGCCATCGACGGCGGTCGGAGATAGTTTGAGCGGATGATCGTGGTGTTCCGCCCGGTGTTGCCGCCGCCGAGCCAGCCCTTCTCGAGCACCGCGACATTGGTGATGCCGTGGTTCTTGGCGAGGTAGTAGGCGGTGGCGAGGCCGTGGCCGCCGGCGCCGATGATAATGACGTCGTAGTGGGACCTGGGGTCGGGGCTGCGCCAGGCACGCTCCCAGCCGACGTGGTAGTTCAGCGCCTCTCTGACGACCGCGAAGGCGGAATAGCGTCGCATGAACTGTCTCCCCGTGGCCGCGACGTGGCGAGCCCTCGGCCCGCGCTTAGACCACAGCGCTCGCGGGGCCGCAAAGGGGAATGCGTCATGTGAGTGCCCGCAGGCGACATGCGGTCGCGATCCGCCCTGCGTGCGGTGCCAACCGTTGCAGCGGCCGAGCCGCGTCGTTACCTGTCAGCCGCAAGGAGGACGGCGGATGGTGCTTTTCTACGTACTTGCGGCGGTGCTCGCGCTCGCGTCCGCAGTGGCGCTCGTCCGCCCGCTCGTGCGTGGTGGCGGGGCCGCCGCCGGCCGGGATGCTCAGGACGCCGCCCTCTATCGGGACCAGCTCGCCGAGATCGATCGCGACGTCGAGCGGGGCGTCATGACGCCCGCCGAGGCCGAGGGCGCACGGGCGGAGATTTCGCGCCGGTTGCTTTCCGCGGCCGAACGGGCCGATGCGGGGGTGCGCCTGGACGCCGCACCGCGGCGGTATTCCCGGTTCCTCGCGGCAGCTGCGGCCGTCGGTGCGCCTGTGCTGGCGCTGGCCATCTATTATTCGGTCGGTGCGCCCTGGTTGCCTGGCCATCCGGACGGGGTGCAGAGGGCCGGCGAGGTCCGCGCGAACCCGGCCGCACGTCTCTCTCAGGCCGAGGCCGAGGCCGAGGTCTTGGGCGCGGCCGAGCCGCAGGCGCCGCCCGCCGAGCTCGAGGAGTATGCCACTCTGATCGCGCGGCTCGAGACGCTCGTGAAGGAGCGGCCGGGCGACGTGCAAGGACTGGAGTTGCTCGCCAAGGGCTACATGCGGCTGGGACGCTACGGGGACTCCTGGCGCACTTACCGCCAGCTGATCGAGGCCGCCGGCGAGCAAGCCAAGGCCACCTATTATGCGGAAATGGCCGAGGCGATGGTCATGGCGGCCAAAGGCTACGTGTCCGCCGAGGCGGCGCGTGCGCTCGAGACCGCGCTTTCGCGCGACCCTGCCTTGCCGGCGGCCCGCTATTACCGCGCCCTTGGTGTGGCCCAGGCCGGGAAAGTCGACGAGGCGATCGCTGCGTGGGAGAAGCTGCGCGCCGAGACCCCGCCCGACGCTCCCTGGCGCGGCGTGCTCGACCGTACGCTCGCGGAGGCGCGCGCGCTGCGTGACGGTGGCGCCGGGCCGGGCGCGGCCGAGATAGCGGCCGCCGAGGCAATGCCGGCCGAGGAGCGCCAGGCGATGATCGAGGGCATGGTCGCGCGCCTCGAGGGTCGGCTCACCTCCGAGGGCGGCACGCCGGAGGAGTGGCTGCGCTTGATGAACGCCTACGTGCAGCTCGATCGGCCCGACGACGCCGCGCGCATCGCGCGGCTCGGGATCGAATCCTTCGGCAACAGCTCCGAGGCCGATTTCCTGCGCGAGCAGGCACTTCTGATGGGACTCGACCCCGGATGAACGCGCGGGCGGGGGAGGATCTCGCGGCGCTCGCCGAGCGATCGGGTGCGCTGATCGGGCTCGACCCCGGGACGAAGACGATCGGCGTGGCGGTCAGCGATTCGCTGCGCATGACGGCGACCCCGCTCGAGACGATCCGGCGCACGAAGTTCGGCAAGGACGCCGCGCGGCTCGACGAGATCGTGGCGGGGCGTGGCATCGTGGGGGTCGTCGTCGGTCTGCCACGCAACATGGATGGCTCGGAGGGACCGCGGGCGCAGTCGGCGCGTGCCTTCGCCCGGAATCTCGCCGAGGCACTGGATCTGCCGGTCGTCCTATGGGACGAACGACTCACGACGATGGCCGCCGAGCGGACGCTGCTCGAGGCGGATGCGTCGCGCAGGCGCCGGTCGGAGGTCATCGACAAGGTGGCCGCCGCC
>JBEPXW010000135.1:0-5428 GCA_041641715.1 Pseudomonadota bacterium | reverse complement strand
CGGCGAGCGCTTCGGCGTTGAACATCTGATCGCGGTCCTCCGCGGCGAGGCGGGCGACCGCATCCGCCAGCTCGGCCACGACCGCCTGCCCACCTTCGGCGTCGGCGCGGACATCGAGAAGGGCGGCTGGCGCGGCATCTTCCGCCAGCTCTACGCCCTCGGCTACGCCGCCGTGAGCGAGATGGGCGGCTGGCAGGTGACGGAAGCCGGCCGCGGCGTCCTTAAGGGCGACGAGACGGTAATGCTCCGCGAGGACGCCATGAAGCGCCGCGCGAAGAAGCCGGCGAAAGAGCGCGCCGCCCCCGGCCTCGCCCCCGAGGACGACGAGCTCTTCGCCGCCCTCAAAGCGCGGCGCAGCGAGCTCGCCAAGGCCCGCGGCGTCCCGGCCTACGTCGTCTTCCACGACGCCACGCTCATCGACATCGCGGCGAAGAAGCCCACGACCCTCGACGCCCTCAGCCAGTGCCACGGCGTCGGCGCGAAGAAGCTGGAGACCTTCGGCCGCGACTTCCTCGAGGTGGTCGCCGCCGGCCCGGTCGAGCTGCCCCACCCGGCGCGGCAGAAGCTCGCCGGCGACCCCTCCGGCCCGCTCTTCGACGCCCTCGTCGAGGCGCAGGCCGGGCTGATGCGGGGCGAGACCGGCACCGACCGCTTTCTGATCTGCACCAACACGACGCTCGCGAAGATCGCCGAGAAGCGACCCCGCGACGTCGCCGAGCTCGAGCGCATCCCCGGCGTCGGCGCCCTCAAGGCCGAGCGCTTCGGCTCTGCCTTCCTCGCCTGCATCGAGGCGACGGACAACTGACCGCCCGGTGCGCGTGTTCTTGACAGCCGCCGCCCGATCGCCCTCCGCTCCCGCGACCTGCATTCGAGGGGAACCATGCTGAGACCTGTCCCGGCCTGCGTGCTCGCGGCCCTGCTCCTCGCGAGCGCCTGCGAGACCGCCCCCGTGTCCACCGATGCCGAACCGGCCGCCGAGCCCGCGCCCACGGCGGCCGCGCCGGCCGACGGCCCGGAGCTCGCCCCGGCCGCGTTCGAGCCCCCGGAGCCGGGCAGCGTCGTCACGGGGCGCCTGGAGGACGGCACGCGCCAGACCTACCGCATCGTCGGTGCGGACGGCTACCTTCTGACCCTGCAGCGCGGGACCGACCGGCAATCCCGCGTCCCCTTCTGCTTCTATTGCGGCGGACCCCGCGAATACCCGATCGAGATGGAGCGCTACGAGACGCTCTGGCCGCTCGAGGTCGGCAAGTCGGTCACCTTCCGCCGCCGCCGCGCCCGCGACGGCGAGATCTGGATCCATACGGTCGAGGTCACCGGCACGGAGACCGTCGAGACCGAGTTCGGCCCTGTCGACGCCTACGTCGTCCGCCAGGAGGTCCGGGGCACCGGGGACAACCGCTGGCACGGCACCCGCACGCAATGGTATGCGCCGCAGCTCGGCTGGAATGTGAGGTCGGAGTGGTCGACCTCCGACGGCGAGTCCGGGAGCTGGGAGATCGCCGCCATCGCGCTGGCAAGCCGCGAATGAAAGTCGCCAGCTTCAACATCAACGGCATCAAGGCGCGGCTGCCCGCGCTCCTCGACTGGCTCCGCGAGACGGAGCCGGACGTGGTCCTCCTCCAGGAGCTCAAGTCCATCGACGAAAACGTTCCGCGCATGGAGATCGAGGACCTCGGCTACAACGTCGAGACGCACGGACAGAAAAGCTTCAACGGCGTCGCCATCCTCTCCAAGCGCCCGGTCGAGGATGTGACCCGCGGCCTGCCCGGCGACGACGCCGACGAGCAGGCCCGCTGGATCGAGGGGACGGTCATGGGCGAACGCGACGCCGTGCGCCTCTGCTGCCTCTATCTCCCGAACGGCAACCCCGCGCCCGGGCCGAAATACGACTACAAGCTCGCCTGGATGGAGCGGTTGGAGGCCCGCGCCCGCGACCTCCTCGCCTCCGAGGAGATCGCGCTGATGGCCGGCGACTACAACGTGATCCCCGAGCCCCGCGACGCCGAGAACCCGGAGGGCTGGACCGACGACGCCCTGTTCCTCCCCGAGACCCGCGCCGCCTTCCGCCGCATCCTCTACCTCGGCTTCCACGACGCCATCCGCGAGACCACGCAGGAGGGCGGCGTCTACACCTACTGGGACTACCAGCGCGGCGCTTACCAGCGGAACGACGGCATTCGCATCGACCACGCCCTGCTCACCCCGCAGGCCGCCGATCGCCTCGCGGCGGCGGGAATCGACCGCGAGGCCCGCGAGCGCGAGAAGCCCTCCGACCACGTGCCGGTCTGGGTCGAGCTGGACGTTTGAAACCCGCCGCGCCACCCGGATCGCCCGGCCCGGCCGGACGATCCGGCACCACGGATCGCGGGCCGGCTCCCGGCGCTCCCGGGTTGCGCAGGATTAATTGTCCTCTTCGGGCGCCATGGTGCTTTCGCCCACGACCATCATGATCTGCTCCGTCCGGCCGTCGGCGAAGCGGAGCGTCGCCTTGTAGTGCCCGCCCTCCTGCAGGTCACGGGTCAGATCGACGAGGCGCAGGTGGAACCGGTCTCTGCCAAGGGTCTTGCCGGCCGGGAGCGCCAACCGGTCGACTGTCTCGCCATCGGCCACGATCTCTACCCGCTCGGCAACGTCGCTCGAGACGCCGGTGAGGGCTAGCTCGCCCCCGGATTTGCTCACCAGGGTCGGATACGCCGTCGTCGCCTGGCCGCGGGTTGCCGGCTCGGTCCACGGATGGATCACCTGGAACCCCTCGCCTTCCGTCGTGTGCGCCAGGCCGGCGCCCGCGGGAACGGTGAGGGCGAGGGCGACGGCAGCCCCGGTGACGAGGCGGTGAAGGCGGCGGTTTGGCGTACTGCGAGTCATGGTTTCCCCTTTTTCTGGCGGCTCCGGCGATCGTTCGCCGACCAATCGCCAGATATGGGGCGACCCGGCGGCTCCGCAACCCGTCGATGACGGCGTCCGCCGCGATCGACCGATGCGCCCGCAAACGCGAGAAGCATTCGGACCACGTGCCGGTGTGGGTCGAGCTGGATGTGTTCGCGCGGGTCCGGCCGGGTGATGGTTTCCAGCCTCGGGGCTCGCTCGCCGTCAAGCAGCAGACATTGTGCCGAGTGCGTTCGAAGGTCGCTCCGCGAACCGAAATGCACACCTGAAAATGACCACACATCTCCATTCACCCGAAGATGTCGGCGGGCCGCATCGCTGATGAGATCGCGGTACTGCCGAGGCCTCTGGGACGCGCCATTGTCAGCGTTGCGCGCGATGGCGCGTCAGGACTCGTGTCTGACTTCGCGAGCCGTTTGGAACTTCCGCCGGGCGAGAATTGGACTGGCTTGACCAGGGTTCGGAGGCTCGTCAGTTATAGGAAAAGACGCTGAACTTTGCCCATTCACGGGTGAGAGCGCCGAAGTTGAATCGCACTGCCGAGGTTAGATCCGTGCTGATCATTTGGCCCGCATGACACGAGAGGTTGTCCTGCTCGGGCTCGAATCCCGCTACGCACATGATGTGATCGACATCCTGGAGAGCGCCGGGATCCGGGTCGCCGCCTGTGCCAGCTCCGAGCACGACTCCGAGATCGCCGGATCCTTTCCGCGCCTGACGTCGAAGGCGGAGATCCGCGCTGCCGGCGCCGCCTTCGTCGTTCCGCTGCTGACCCCGGGCCGCCGCAGGCTGCGCGTCGAGGAAGGTGTCGCAATGGGCATGGTTCCGGCACCAGTGGTGCTTCACGCCTCCGCGGTCGCATCGCCCAGCGCCAGGCTCGGGAGCGGGACGGTTGTCGGGGCGCTGGTGGCGATCGCCTCGCACGTCGTCGCCGGCGCGCAGTTCCTGGCGAACCGGGCGTGCTCGGTCGGCCACGACTGCCGGCTGGGGGACTTCTGCACGGTGGGCCCGGGCGCCACCCTGTGCGGTGCGTGCCGGCTGGAAGACGGCGTGTTCGTGGGCGCCGGCGCCGTGTTGCGCCCCGGAGTTCGCGTCGGCCGCAATGCGGTGATCGGCGCGGGCGCCGTGGTCGTGCGCGACGTGGCGCCCGGCGAAGTGGTGGCAGGCAATCCGGCCCGCGTCATCCGGCGCGGCGTGGCCGGCTACAGGGACATCGGAGTCTAGGCATGAACGAAGGCGACGGTCGGCCCGTGCACGTCTTCGCCGCGATGGTGGCGGATCTCTTCCATTACGGTCACGTCAATTTCCTCCGCCAGGCGCGGGCGCTCGGCGACCATCTGACGGTGGGCCTCGTCTCCGACCGGCGCGCGGCCGGCTACAAGCGCCGCCCGGTCATGACCTTCGCGGAGCGCAGGGCGGTCCTCGAGGCGTGCCGCTACGTGGACGCGGTCATCGAGCTCGACGAGAACGTGACGGACGCGTTCATGCGCGCCCACGGGTTCGATATCCGCGCCTACGGCGTGGCGGACGATCACGAGGAGGCGCGCAACTTCGCCACGCTCTGGAAGGACATGGATCGCGGTTACTTCCGGCGCGTCGACTACTCGCCCGACATCAGCACGACCGCGATCATCGGGCGGATTCTTGATCGGCGGGAGCTGTGGCCGGAGCGGCCGGAGGAGTGACCGACGGGTCCGCCGCCTCGATTGCGTCCGCGAGGCGCGGCCAGAGATCGTCCTCGGGAAACAGGTGCGCCATGTTGCGTGCCATGTTCCGGGCCTTGGCCGCACGGCCGAACATGAGCGTGCGAAGGATGGCACGGGCGCCGGCGGATGACGTGAACTCGAGGTGCTCCGGCCCGTGGATCGGCCCGCTCGTCATCATGTCATAAGTCGGGTCGGGCGTCCGCCATCCGGGGCCGTACTGCCACGCGAGGAAGTCTTCCGGCGGGTCCGGCACGTGAACCGGCACGCCTAGGAACTCGGCCGGCTTCAGGCCGAAATGGCGCGGGTAGCGCTTGCGCAGGACAAGGTTGTCGCTGAAGGCGTGCCACGTCAGCGCGCCGTCGGGCTCCGGCTCGAAGGCCTTCACGTCGATCTGGCCGGCTCCGGGCGGCTCGGCGCGCATGAACGCGGCCCGGTCGCCCACCCGCAGGATCGGTGAGACGGGAAACTCCGCGCGACGAAGCACGTCGTGCATCCGTTCGAGCTCGCTGCCCCCGATGATGCCGAGGTCGATGTCGAGATCGCCCGGCACGAAGCCCCCGTCGCGAACGGCGCCCAGCAGCGTGCCGAAGACGAGGAACGGCGTCAGCCGCTCCCGCCCAAAAATCTCGTGAAGCCGGGCGAGCGCAATGACCGCCCGGTCCGGATCGACAGGCGGACGGGGCGGCGGCTGTCGAAGCGGGGCGCGAAGCCGGGCGGACAAGGCCGCCGGGTCGCCTGCCAGCGCCGCAAGGCTGCGCCGGGCCGTGCGCCGTGTCCGGCCGGGATCGCCGGCGAGGGCCGCGAGGCTGCAGGCCCGGTTCGCCGCAGCGATG
>JBEPXW010000134.1:0-5438 GCA_041641715.1 Pseudomonadota bacterium | reverse complement strand
TGGGGACTTCTGAGCATGCCCCGCATCGCCTTCGTGTCCGACAACCACTTCGAGGCCGACAACCGTCTCGAGGACACGGTCCGCATCCACGACTGGATCGCCGGGGATTGCGCCGAGCGCGGCGTCGACCTGGTCGTGCTCGGCGGCGACCTCTTCGAGAAGAAGAGCGTCCCCGAGGACCGCAACGCCGCCGCGGCGTGGCTCCGCAAGATGGCCGACCTCGCCCCTGTCGTCGGGGTGCAAGGAAATCACGAGAGCCCCGGCGATCTGGACATCTTCAACCACCTCGACGCGCGGCACCCGATCACCATCTACAACCGGCCGGCCGTGCACTACGAGGCCGGGGTCGCCATCGCGTGCCTACCGTGGCCGCGAAAGGCGAACCTGCTCGCGTCGGTCGGCGACGTGGGCATGGAGCAAGCGCGGCAGCTCGCGACCGATGCTCTCCGCAACGTGATCCGCGGGCTCGGGCATCAGCTCGCCGAGTTCGATGGGCCGCGGATCGCGCTGGCCCACGTGATGATCGACGGCGCGGAGACCGACCACGATCAGCCGCTCATCGGGGCCGACATGGCCGTGTCGCTCGCGGACCTCGGTCTATTCGAGGCCGACTTCGTCGCCTGTGGCCACGTCCACGCCCAAAACGAGTGGGAGTGGAACGGCACGCCGATCGTCTACGCGGGCGGCCCACGCCATCGGACCTTCGGGGAGTTCGGTCCGAAGGGATACGTGGTGATCGGCGCCGACCCCGATCGCTGCGGGCTGTCGTGGGAGCGCGTCGCTACGCCCACGGCCCCCATGCTGCTCATCGAGGGCGAGCTCGTCGACGAGGACTGCCCCGAGAGCGGGGAGAGCTTCCGCGCGCTGCGGGTCAGCGACAACCCGAGCGACGTCACCGGCGCCGAGATCCGGCTCCGCTACAGAGTCGACGCCGACGAGGCGGAGCAGGCCAAACACGAGGCGGCCGGCTGGAAGAAGGGCTGGCTCGGCCGCGGGGCCGCCGCCGTCAAGCTCGACCCCATCGTGCGCTCGACGACGCGGGCGCGCGTCCCGGAGATCACGGGCGCGACGAAGCTCGAGGACAAGCTCGCGGCGCTGTGGAAGGCGCGGAACGACGAGCCCGAGAAGGAGCGGCGGCAAGTGCTCGTCGCCAAGGCCCACCAACTCGAGGAGGAGGTGCGCGATGCGTCTTGAGAGGCTGGCAGTGCGCGGGCTCGGTCCCTTCCGCGACGACGTCGAGGTCGACCTCGGCGCCCTCGACGCGCGGATCATCGCCGTCGTCGGCCTCAACGGCGCCGGCAAGAGCAGCCTGCTCGAGCTGTGGCCGGGCGCGATGTACCGGCAGCTGCCGACGCGCGGCGCCTTGCCGAAGTTCGCGACGCGGCGCGACGCGATGGTCGAGGCCACCGTCGTCAACGGTCAGCGCTACACGATCCGCCAGGTCGTCGACGCCGTCAGCGGCAAGGGCGAGGCGGTCGTGCTCGACGAAGAGGGGCGACCGCTCATCGAGAGCGGCAAGGTGCGCGACTTCGATCGGTGGGCCGCGGTGCACCTGATCCCCGAGCAGGTCCTCTACGCGACCAACTTCGGGGTGCAGGGCGGGCGGCAGAGCTTCCTGTCCATGAGCCGCAGCGATCGCAAGGGCGTCATCCTGCGGGCGCTCGGCATCGAGCACCTCGAGGCCCTCGCCGAGCGCGCACGCGAGCGCTCGCGGCAGGCGAAGGCCGACCTGCAGACCCTCGTCGCCCGCATCGAGGACGCGCGCGAGGGTGCCCTCGATCCCGAGCAGGCACGGCAGCAGCTCGAGGAGGCGGAGCAGCGCGCGAAGACGGCCGACGAGGCCGTCGCCCTCTACCGGGGGCAGCTCGAGGAGCTGCGGGAGCAGGCGGCGCGCGCCGAGGAGGCGCGCGTCCGGGCGCGCGAGATCGCGGAGCGGCGGACGAAGCTCGGCGAGCAGCTCGAGGCCGAGCGCGCACGCGTGCAGGACCTCGAGCGGCGGCTCGCGAACAACCACGGCGTGATGGAGCGGGCGGAGACGATCCGCGCCGCGCAGAAGCGCGACGCCGAGCTCGCCGACGAGCGCGAGCAGGTGGCCGAGGCCGTGCGCAAGCTCGAGACCGATCGCGAGCGGCTACAGGAGCGCGCGGGGCAGCATGCCGCCGATCAGAATCGGGCCGAAGAGGAGCGCCGGCAGGCGAAGGAGCGCGTCGAGAAGGCCCGCCAGCGGCTCGCCCAGGAGGGCGACGTCGAGGACGCGCGGCGGCGTCTCCCCGAGCTCGAGCAGAGCCTCAAGGCCCAGGAGCAGGCGCTCGAGCGCACCGAGGGGCAGTTCGAGGCGGCGCGCGGCCGGCAGCTCGCCGGCGCGGACGACCGGATCCGCAGCCTGCGCGGCTACCTCCACGAGATCGCAACCGACGACCTCGGGGACAGCGTCACCCCCGCGGACCACGCCGGCGATGCGCTGCGCGAGGACGACGAGCAGGTCGAGGCCGCGGAGTCGGTGCCGCAGCAGATCGCGAGCCTCGAAGAGGCCGTCGCCGCGATGCGCAAGACGCGCGACGAGATGCGCCGCACCCGCGACGAAACCCAGCGCCTCGCCGACCGGGCCGAGGACATCGCCGCCGCACGCGAGGATATGAAGGGGGCCAAGGCCGCCGTCGAGGCGGCCGATGAGCGCGCCCACGCCGCCGACGCCGAGCGCCAAGCCCGGCTCGAGGAGGTCGCCGCGCTCGACGAGACGCTGACCGAGCGGCGCCGGCAGCTCCGCGAGCTCGTCGACAAGCGCGCCGCCCTCATCGACGACCTGCGCCTCGCCGACAAGCTCGCCCAGGCCGAGGCCCGCATCGCCGAGCTCGAGCCCCAGGCCGAGCACGCGCGCGGCGAGGTCTCTCGCATCGAGGCCGAGCTCGAGCAGCTCGGGCCGACGCCCCAGGCGCCGCTGCGCCCCGACACATCGGAGGTCGAGCGGCAGATCGCCGACGCCGAGGAAGCACAGCAGACCGCCCACGGCGAGGCCGCCGTCGCCCGCCAGTCCATCGAGGCGGCCGAGGCCGCAGCGAAGAAGGTCGAGGACCTCGAAGCGGAGCGCCGGCGGACCGAGGCCGAGCTCGCCGACTGGACGCGGCTCGGCCAGGACCTCGGCCGCGAGGGCGTGCAGGCGCTCGAGGTGGACGCGGCCGGCCCGGAGCTGACCGAGCTCACCAACGACCTGCTCCACAGCTGCCACGGCTCGCGCTTCACCGCCTCGATCCAGACGACGCGCCAATCGGCGGACGGGAAAAAGCAGATCGAGGACTGTGAAGTCTGGATCGCCGACAACCAGGAGGGCCGCGAGGGCGCGGCGGAGACCTTCTCCGGCGGCGAGCTGGCCATCGTCAACGAAACCATCGCGCTCGCGCTCTCCGTGATGGCGTGCCGGCGCGCGGGCGTCGAGGGTGCGACGCTGGTACGCGACGAGACCGCCGCCGCGCTCGATCCGCCGAACCGCCGCGTCTACGTGGCGATGTTGCGGCGAGCCGCCGACATGGTGGGCGCCGACAAGGTGCTCTTCGTCTCGCACGCCGAGGACATGAACGATCTCGCCGACGCGCAGCTCCACGTCCACGACGGCCGCGTCGAGGTGCGCCAGTGACCCGCACCCTCGGCCACGATCTCAGCGGCTGCCGCGTCCGCTGCAAGCGGGGCGCGTGGTCGTGGACCACGACGATCGAGGAGGACCGCGGCAAGGTGCTCGTCGACGAGCACGGCGAGGAAGTCAAGCGGCGATTCGTGCGCCAGGTGCTCGAGCAGCCGCGGGCGACCACCGGCACCATCGCCCGCCCCTTCACCCACGAGCGGCCCGCGGGCCCCGAAACACCCTCAGTCGTTCGTCGGCGCGCTCAAGGACGCGCAGACGCGCACCGGCGGCGTCTCGGAGCGCTACCGCCGCTGGATCCGCACGCTGCCCTGCGCGTGGTGTGGCGCCGCCCCGCCGTCGGAGGCCGACCATCACCCGCACCGCGGGATGGGCGGCGGCAAGCGCGACGACCTGCTCGTGGTGCCGCTGTGCACGGTGGACCACGCGCACCGGACGAACACGCGACGGCTCGGCGCCATGACGGCCGAGGACACGGAGCGATGGATGGAGCGGAAGCAGCTGGAGTTGCTGACGGCGTGGATACGGAGGACGGCAGCATGAGACTCAAACCCACCCACGACTCCGTATGGCCGGACCCCGAGAGCGCAGAGTACCGCGAGGCGTCATGGCGGCTGCGCAACTCCACCCCGCGGCGCGAGGATTGCATGCAAGCGGCGTCCGTGATGGATGCCTACGACCACCTACTGCGGCACCCCGCCGGGACGGAGCGGGTGGTGCGGACCCTGCGGACGTTGCGGCGGATGATCCGGGATAGGAGGAGAGGATGACTGATGACCACCACCACACCCGCTCGGAGATCGAGCGCAGGGTGCAGGAGCAGCGGCTAGAGGAGCACCGCGAGCGCATCCGCGAGAAGGCGCAGACGCCGGAGGGGCGCGAGGCGATGGGCGCCATCCTGTCCATGTGCGACGAGATGGAGCGCGCCGAGGGGCTCAGCAACCACGCGCTCGCGAACGATCTGCTCAACACCGTGTGGGCGGAGTTGACGATCACCGGGCGGGAGAGTGCGCTGCTCGGCGAGGCAATCGCGCGACTGCGAGGTGAGCGCAATGGCTGACGCACACGAGCAACGAGGGGCGCGGCTAAAGCTGGACGCTGAGCGCATGACGCGGTGCCCCGAGTGCGGCGAGCTGGGGGAGCGCGCCGCCTACGACAACGGCGACGCGATGGTGAAGCACGAGATGCGCCGCGGGCCCTTTGGTTTCCGCGAGGTGACCCGCTCCTGCTACTTCGGCGCGGGCAGCGAAAGCGCCCGCGTGCTGCACGAGGAGGCCGACCATGGCTGATCACGACCACACCCCCGAGCAGGGCGGGGAGCGGGTGGAGCTTCGCCCCGCGGTCCTCGCCTTCGCGCAGCAGATGGAGCAGCGGCTTCGCAAGCACGACGCCGAGCGCGGGGAGCGAGGCTGGGCGAACGAGACCCCCGGCTGGCTCATGGACCGCCTGCACATGGAGGCCCGCGAGCTTCGGCATGCATCGAGTCACGGCGGCGACGTGGCCGGGGAAGCCGCGGACGTCGGCAACTTCGCGATGATGGTGGCCGACGTGAAGGGCGCGCTCGACGCCACCCACCTCCACCGCCTCGCAGGGGGAAGCGCAGAGGGAGGGGGCGGGTCCGTGCCGGAGAGTGTGCGGCTCATGGCAGACGAGCCATGCACGGACGAGTACGACGACGGCAAGCCGTGCTCAGACGCCATCATAGACCCGCGGTACTACTGCGTCCCCTGCTACTGCCGCCACGTCGTCGGCCTCGACACCCCCTCCCAGCCCGCACGGGAGGCGTACCATCACTGCGCCACGT
>JBEPXW010000133.1:0-5459 GCA_041641715.1 Pseudomonadota bacterium | reverse complement strand
TGCGCCAGCTCACATGGCGTGAGTTCGCGTGGCACCTCTTCTGGCACACGCCCGGGCTCGACCGCGCCAACTGGCGCTCCGATTGGGACGATTTTCCCTGGCGCGGCGACAATGACGATGCCGAACGCTGGCGCCGCGGCATAACCGGGATTGACCTTGTCGATGCTGCGATGCGCCAGCTCTACGTCACGGGCACCATGCACAACCGCGCGCGGATGGTCGTGGCAAGTTTTCTCACCAAGCACTTGCTCACGCACTGGAAAATTGGTGCCGACTGGTTCCGTGACTGCCTCATCGACTGGGACCCGGCGTCGAACGCTCTCGGCTGGCAATGGGTGGCCGGGCCGGGGCCCGACGCCGCGCCCTTTTTCCGGGTCTTCAACCCGGAGACCCAAGCGGCGAAGTTCGACCCCCACGGCGTCTACCGCAACCGCTTCCTCACTGCGGGCCGCGCACGACCCCACCGCGAAGCGCTCGCCTTCTTCGAGGCCGCGCCGCGCAGCTGGAATTTGTCCGCCGGCCAGACCGCTCCGACGCCGGTCGTAGGCCTCGCCGAAGGGCGTGCCCGAGCGCTCGAGATGTGGCAGGAATTCCGCGCCGGCGATTGAGAAGACGACGCGGACCCGGAAAGGCTTGCGAAAATCCCTGCAATTCGGGCAATATTCTAGCCGGCGAATTTCAATCGATGGGTGAGCCTCAATGGCACGCGCCGTACCAACCCTCAAGCACGAGGGATCACAGAAGCAGCGCCACGGGATGCTGGTCTTCCGGCTGATCTGTGCCGTGATCGTCGCCTGGGCGGTCAACTGGGTGATGGGCCAGCCCGTGGCCGCCTTCCTGCTGGAGGAGGTTCCCGAGATGGCGTACATCGCGCCGATGTCGGGCGCGCTGGTCGGCTTTATCGCGCTCGCCAAGCGGCAGGGCTGGGGCTTCATCGTCGCCGCGGCGAACGGGATCTGGACGATGCTGCTGACCGTCGGCGTCGCCTGGCTCCTCTACCTCGCCATGACGCTCTTCGACCATCTCGTGCACGGCCTGATCGCGGATTTCGAGAACTTCCTGCGCGTGTTCGGCGCCGAGGCCGCGCCGCTCGCCGAGGGCTGGGTCGATCTTAGGCTGCTCGGCTTTCTGCTCGCTGCCACGGTGGTCGCCAGCGTTATCACCGAGTTTCTGCACTGGGTCCTCGTGCGGCTGCGGCGCATGCGCGGTGAGGACGACGATGAGGCCCAAGCCGACGCCGAGGCCGAGAACGCCTGATCCGGGTCCGCTCCCCGCTCGATTCCCCGGCAGCCGGTTGAGCCGGCGCGCCGGGCATGCAAGACAACTCCTTCCCGCCAGCACAGGGGAAGGAGGCATGCCCGGTGAAATCGCTCTTCTTCTACGGCACCCTGCGTGATCCCGCGATGCTCGAGGCCGTTCTCGGCCGCGTGGTCGATCCGCCCGCGCTCGAGCCGGCGGCCGTGACGGACCACGCGACGCTCCGGCTGGTCGATGAGGACTACCCGATGCTCGTTCCCGCGCCCGGCCGCAGCGCCGAGGGCGTGCTGCTCGCTGCCCCCAGCGAAACCGACATCGACCGCATCGCCTTCTTCGAGGAGGCGGAGTACGCGCTCGCGCCGATCACAGTCGAGACCGCGCGCGGCCCGGTCGAAGCCCTCTGTTTCCGCGGCACCGACAAGCCGCAGGCCTCCACCGTGGAATGGGATTTCGACACCTGGTGCCGCCACCATCGCCCGGCCGCGCTCGAGGCGACGCGCGAATACATGGAACACTACGGCCGTATGTCGGCCGAGGAGCTCGACGCCGTCTGGCCCGGCATTCGCAACCGCGCGCACCAGCGGGCCCGGGCCGAGGTCGCTGAGCCCCGTCTCGGCGCCATTCGCTCGGACTTCGGACCAGGCGACGTCGAGACGCTCGACCACACCCGCCCCGTCACCGGCTTCGCCGCGATCGAGGAGTTCCGCCTCAGCCATCGCCGCTTCGACGGCGGCTGGACGCCGCCGCTCCCCCGCACGGTCGTCGCCTACGGCGACGCGGTGACCGTGCTGCCCTACGACCCTCGCCGCGACCGCGTCCTCCTGATCGAGCAGTTCCGGGCCGCCCCGTTCGCGCGCGGCGACCGGAACCCCTGGTGCATAGAGGTCGTCGCGGGACGGGTCGACCGCGCCGAGGACGCGGCCGAGACCGCCCGGCGCGAGGCGGTGGAGGAGGCAGGCCTGACTCTCGGGCGACTTGCGGAGATCGGCGGCTACTACCCGACGCCCGGCCTGGACTGCGAAAACATCACCGGCTTCGTCGGCGAGGCCGAGCTCGGCCACGCGGGCGGGCTGCACGGGCTCGCGGGCGAGAACGAGGACATCCGCGCTCTCGTCCTCGGCTTCGAGGACGCCATGGCGGCCGTCTCGGACGGCGCGGTGAACACCGGCCCGGCGCTGGTCTCGCTGCTCTGGCTCGCGGCCAACCGCGCCCGGCTGCGCGCGGATTGGGGTTGAGGCGCCCCCCGCCTCGCACTAGGACTAGATGGCCCCGAGGCTCCAGCAGGGAACGGTGAGAGATGCGCGTCTACAAGGATGTGCCCGACGCGGTCGGCAAGACCCCGATGATCCGGCTCAGGAAGGCCTCCGAGATCACCGGCTGCGAAATCTACGGCAAGGCCGAGTTCCTCAACCCCGGCCAGTCGGTCAAGGACCGCGCCGCGCTCTGGATCATCCGTGACGCCGTCGAGAAGGGCAAGCTCGGCCCCGGCGGCACCATCGTCGAGGGCACGGCCGGCAACACCGGCATCGGTCTGGCGCTGGTCGGCTCGGCGATGGGCTTCAAGACCGTCATCGTCATCCCCGAGACGCAGAGCCAGGAGAAGAAGGACATGCTGCGCCTCGCCGGCGCCGAGCTCGTCCAGGTCCCGGCGGTGCCCTACAAGAACCCGAACAACTACGTGCACTACTCGGGCCGCCTCGCGCAGAAGCTTGCCGAGACCGAGGCCGCCGGCGCCATCTGGGCCCAGCAGTTCGACAACGTCGCTAACCGCCAGGCGCACATCGACTCGACCGGCCCGGAGCTCTGGGAGCAGATGGACGGCAAGGTCGACGGCTTCGTCTGCGCCGTCGGCACGGGGGGCACGCTCGCCGGCGTTGCCGCCTATCTCCGCTCGCGGAATCCGGAGGTGAAAGTCGGTATCGCCGACCCGATGGGCGCGGCGCTCTACAACTACTACGCCCATGGTGAGCTCAAGGCCGAGGGCGACTCGATCTCCGAGGGGATCGGCCAGGGCCGCATCACCGCGAACCTCGAGGGGCTAGAGATCGACTTCCCTTACCAGATCCCGGACGCCGAGGCGCTGCCCGTCGTCTTCGACCTGCTGCAGGAGGAGGGCCTTTGCATGGGCCTCTCGACAGGCATCAACATCGCCGGCGCCATCCGCCTCGCGCGCGACCTCGGGCCCGGGCACCGCATCGTCACCGTGCTCTGCGATTACGGCAGCCGCTACCAGTCGAAGATCTTCAACCCCGCCTTCCTCCGCGGCAAGGGCCTGCCCACGCCGCCCTGGCTCGAGGAGGGCGCGGCTCCGCCCGTCCCGACGGTGTTCGAGCCCGTCTGAGCGCCCGGGCGGCGCCCGGGCGGGGGGTCCGCATGCGCCTCGTCCCGCTTCTCCTCTTGCTCGGCGCACTCGTCGCGTCGCTCACAGCGCCGCTCGCCGCCCAGCCCGCGGGCGGAGAGACCGAATCCCCGTCGGCAAAGCTCGAGCGCTGGGACTCCGAGGCGAGCCGCATCCAGGCGGCAATCGAGGAAGGCGGCCTGACGGCAGCCCGGATCGACTCGATGCGCGCGACCCTCGAGGCGCACCGCGCCGCGGTCCCCGACCTCGTTAGCGCCGCCGAATCCGAGCTCGCGCCCGTGCGTCAGCAGCTCGAGGCGCTCGGGCCCGCCCCAGAGGATCCGCGCGAGGAATCCGCCGAGATCCGGGCCGAGCGCGAGCGCCTCAGGAGCCGCATCGCCGACATCGAGGCGCGTCTCAAGCTCCTGAACCAGGCCGACGCCCGAGCCGCCGCGCTGCTCTCGCAGCTGGCCGACGTGCGCCGGGATCTCTTCACCCGTGAGCTCATGACCCGCGGCCCGAGCCCGCTCGAGCCCGGTGTCGTCGCCCGGGCGCTGAGCTCGCTGCGCACGGTCGCCGCCGGCATCGTCGGCGAGACCGCCGGACGCGTCGGCGAGAGCCGCATGGACCTGCCGTTCGCGCTGCGGGTGGCGCTGCCGCTGCTCCTTGTCGCCGCGGCGCTCGTGCTAGTGGTTCAGGTCCGGGTGGCCCTGATCGATCGTCTGGTGCGCCCCGTGGGACCTGAGATGTCGGAGGGCCGCCGCACCTTGGCCGGCCTCGGCGCGACGCTTGTGCGGGTCCTTGTTCCGATGCTGGCGCTCGCCCTCGTAATCGCCGCTGCGCGGATCAGCGGCTTCGTCGGCGAGGAGGGCCGGTCACTCGTCCGCGGACTCGCCTGGACGGCACTTGTGGTGATCGGCGCCTATGCGCTCGGTGGCGCCTTCTATGCGCCGCACGCGCCGGGGCTTCGCCTCTCGCGCCTGCCGGAGACAGGGGCCATTGCCGCCCATCGGTGGCTGATGGCGCTTGCCGCGGTGGTCGGCCTCGATCGCGTGCTCGTGGTCGAGGGCGAGGAGCTCGGCCTTGCGATCGCGGCGCTCTCGCTTCTGAACGCCGGCTTGATGGTCCTCGGCGCCGTTGCGGTCTGGGGCTATGTGGGTCACCTGACCGCGCCGCCGCCGGAGTCCGCGCACGCGCGTGCGGCGGACGAGGAGGACGAGGAGGAGGAAGCCAGGCATGACGAGGGCGGCGAGGTCGCCGTCGCGCCCGTTATCATCGGCACGCTCCGATTCATCGCCCGTGCCGTCGCACTCGTGGCGCCGTTCCTGGCGCTCGCGGGCTACTATGCTGCCTCGCGCTATCTTTTCTACCCGGTGGTCTTCTCGGGCGCGGTGATCGGCGTCTGCGTCCTGCTGTTCCACGCAGTGCAGGACACCGTCGATCGGCTGGTCGCGCCGGCCCGGGGCGAGGAGGACACCGCGCCCAGCCGAATCCGCCTGATCCCGGTGTTCGTCGGCTTCTTGCTCATCTGCGCGGCGGTGCCGGTGCTGGCGCTCGTCTGGGGCGCCGACACGACGGATCTCTCGGAGGCGTGGCGCGCCTTCTCGCAGGGGTTCAAGGTCGGCGAGGTTACCATTTCGCCGCTCGACTTCTTCTCCTTCCTCTTGGTGTTCGCGATCGGCTACGTGCTGACGCGAATCCTCCAAGGCGTGCTGCGCCGCTCGGTCCTGCCGGTCACGCGGCTCGACGCCGGGGGTCGCGCCGCCATCAGCGCCGGTGTCTTCTATGTCGGCGTCTTCCTCGCGGCGCTGGTCGCCATCTCGGCGACCGGGCTCGACCTCTCGAACCTCGCCATCGTGGCCGG
>JBEPXW010000132.1:0-5466 GCA_041641715.1 Pseudomonadota bacterium | reverse complement strand
GCCGCGAGCGCCCCGGCTGCCAGCAGCACATAGATCAGCAGATTGTGGAACTGTGCGAGGAAGCGCAGAGCCGCAGTGCGCCGCGCCCCCTGGGGCAGGCGGTTTGGTCCGAACTCGGCGAGCCGCCGCTGGGCTTCCTCGGTCGTGAGGCCGCCGTGCTCGGTTCCGAGGGCGGAAATCACCTCGGCCCCATCGAGAGCATGCCACATGCGCAGAGCCACTGCAGGTCGATTGCCGCTTACGGCTGTTGCCTCCGCCGTCGTGTCCGACCGTGCTTCAGTCATCTGTGATTCCGGCTCCTCACCGCTTGCTGCCAGCAAGCGCCCTCATCTGTTCGAATGGAGTGTGGGCTACACGAACGGATGCCGACATCATGCGACCCGGGTGAGTGCAATGCTCCGGCTCAAGGGGTGAGGGCGACTTTGAACGCCCGGAACGTTGGACCACAAAGAGGTAGTATGCTCCGAGGGCTGGTCCCGATCCAAGGGAAGCTCGCTGCAAAGCGCAGGAACAATATGGGCAAATGGCCAACCGCGGGGAATTCGAAAAAAACCGGGGGCCTGGAGGTTCGCCGTGGCGATCGTTTCTGCGGAAATCGACTCGCCCTCTGGCTGTCTGATCATTTGCTCGATGGCCTCGGCGGCAAGGAGCGATCTCACGCGCTCTCTGTTTCCGTCCTGACAGTCCTGGCTCCACCCAGGTCAGCGAGAATGCTGTAGAGCGCCGGCACGAAGAGCAACACAAGAATGGTCGACGCCAAGAGCCCAAACACGACGCTGATTACGAGCGGCTTCAGCACCTGGGCCTGCAAGCTTCCCTCCGCGAGGAGCGGCAGGAGGCCGAGGGTCGTGGTCAGCGAGGTGAGCAGCACGGCGCGGAAACGGTCGCGGCTGGCGCGGGCGGCGGCCTCGGCCACCGCGCGGCCATCGGCGGCGCGCATCTTCACGAACTGAACCAGCAGGATCGAATCATTGACCACAATCCCTGCCAGCGATGCCGCACCGACGAGGCTGGGCATCGAGATCGGATAGCCGAGCGCCACGTGGCCCCATATCGCGCCGAGTGCAGCAAACGGGATGACGGACATCACGATAATCGGCTCGATATAGCTGCGAAACTGGAAAGCGAGCACGACGAAAATGCCGATGAGGCCGACCAAGAAGCCGGAGCGGACGGAAGCGCCGGTGGTCGCGGCCTCACGCGACTGACCCTCGAAGCCGACCTCGACGCCGGGAAAGCGGGCCTCGAGACGAGGCACGGTGTCGGCCTTCAACGCCTCGATGATTTCAACGGCGTTGCCTTCGGCCGTGTCAATGTCGCCGGTCACGGTCACGGTCCGCCGGCCGTCGATACGATGAATGCGGGCCCAGCCGCGGGCGGGTTCGATCCGGGCCACGGCGCTGAGGGGCACCTGACCGCCATCGGGCAGGCTGACCGTGAAGGAGTCGAGGTCCTCAAGGCCGTCACGGTCAGCCTCCGCCTGGCGCACTTCGATCTCGTAGTCCTCGGGGCCGATCTGGACCTCGCTCGCAGTCTCGCCGAGGAAGGCGCTCCGAAGCTGCCCGGCGACCGAGGCCGCGTCGAGACCGAGGCTGGTCGCCCCCCGGGCCAGCCGGATCCTGCGCTCGGGCATCCCGGGGCGCAAGTCGTCCATCACGTCGCGCGGGCCGGTGAAGCCGACAAGGTCGGCGCGGAGAGCCCGCGAAGCGGCCTCGAGCTCCTCAAGGTCTTCGCCCTTCAGGCGGATCTCGAAGGCGCGGCCCTGAGGCCCCAGACTTGGCTCCTGCAGCGTCAGGGATATGGCGCCGGACACCTCGCCGATCGCGCGGCGCCAACGGGGATAGAGCTCATCAAGGGTGATCGTGCGGATCTCGGCGCCGAGCAGATCCACGATGACCGTGGCGACGTGTGGTCCGGCCTCGTGGGCATCGGCGTTCTCGCCGAAGCGGATCTGCACGCTCTCCACGAGCGGCCGGCCGCCGGGCTGGGCTGGGCTGAGCATCCGGTTTACCTCGTCCAGTGCACCCGTGATCCGGTCGACCACCGCCTCGGTTCGAGCGAGCGGCGTGCCCTGGGGCATCAGCAGACGCGCCTCAACTACGTCGCCATCGATGTCCGGGAAGGCCTGGAACTTGAGATTGCCGGCGGCAATATAGCCGACGGTCGCAACGGAGGCGAAGATCATCAGGCCGGCGAACACGTATCGCCACGCCACGGCAAGATCGGCCGCGCGCCCCACCACGCGCTCGCGGACGTGCTCGAAGGCGCGATCGAAGCGCTTGCGAAAACCGTTGGGCGGCGCCAAGGCCATGCTTTCCACCGGGTGGACCAGATGGTGGGGCAGGATCAGGAAAGCCTCGATGAGGCTGACGGCGAGCGTGATTAGAAGAACCACCGGCATCACTTCGAGAACCGTCCCGATGTCGCCGGAGAGAAAGGCGAGCGGGCCGAACACAGCCGCCGTGGTGACGAAGGAGGAGAGAACGCCCGGCGCGACCTCGCGTGTTCCGTGGACCACGGCCTCGAGGGGCGCACGGCCCTCACGATGATGGGCGGCGATGTTCTCGGCGATCACGATGGCATCGTCCATCAGGAGGCCGATGGCCATCAGCAGCCCGACCATCGTGATCATGTTCATCGAGTAGCCGAGCGCGGACATCACGAAGATCGTGCCCAGGAACGACACCGGCAGTCCCGCTGCGACCCAGAACGAGAAGCGCAGACTGAAGAAGAGCCACATCGCGAGGAAGACGAGCAGAAGCCCTTGGAGCCCGTTTTCGACGAGCATGGACAGTCGGTCGCGTACGATCGAGGAGACATCCTGCGCTGGCGTAATCGACACGCTGGAGGGCGCACGATCCCGCTCGACCTCGAGGAAGCCGCGCACGGCATCGACAACGCGCAGGCTGTCCTCATCGGGCGTCTTGCGGATCTCGAGGATGGCGGCCCGCTCGCCGTCGAAGACGACCTTATCCCATTCGTCCTCAAAGCGCTCGCTGATGGTCGCGATGTCGCCGAGACGAAGCTCGCCGCCGCTGTCCCCCGCGAGGACGACCAGGCGCCTGAGCTCGGCCGGGCTGCGACCCTCGTCCTCGAAGCGCAGCCGCACCTCCTGCTCGTCGGTCTCGATCGTGCCGCCGGGAAGATCGACGCTTTGCCGGGCAACGATGCCGGCGAGCTGGTCGACGGAGAGACCGTGCTGGCGCAGTATCGCCTTTCGCACCTCGATTCTCAGCTGGTGATCGGAGAAGCCCTTGATGTCGACCTGCGAGATCTCCGGGAGGCGCAGGAGGCGGTCCTTGACGCGCTCGGCATAGGCCTTCAGGTCGATCGCCGACATCGGCCCCGAGAGCGCGACGGAGGCGACGAAGTCGGTGCGATGGAGTTCGCGCACCACCGGGCGCTCCGCCCGCTCGGGCAAGTCCTCGATGGCCTCGATCTCGGACTTTACCTCGTTGAGGAAGCGGATCTTGTCGCCACCCTCGCGGAGCTCCGCCACGGCGCTGGCGCGATTATCGAGCGCTTCGCAGCGAATCTCCTTCAGGCCGGTGACGCCCTCGAGGGCATCCTCGATTCGAGCGCACACGGCATCCTCAACATCCTCCGGGGCGGCACCAGGATAGCGCACCTCGATGCCAACCTCGCTCGGGGTGAAGCGCGGAAACGTCTCGCGCTGCAGGACGGGCGCCGAGAGGAGCCCGGCGGCGACGATCAGGACGAGCAGCAGGTTCGCCGCCGTCGGGTGGCCGGCGAAGTAGCGGATCACGGGCAGAATCCCTCGGCCCGTGCCTCGCGGTTCAGCTTCTCAGCCGCCGCCCTATCGGGGCGCGGCGCGAGGCGCATGCCTTCAATGGCGGGAACCAGGTCGGTCAGCACGAGGCGCTCCCCGGCTTCGACGCCATCGGCGAGCACCGCAGCGCCGTCCTGACCAGTGGCAATCGCCACCTCGCGAACCTCAAGGCGGTCATCGTCATCGACAACGTAGACGCGGCCTTCATGCAACGCCGAGCGGGGCACGACCAGGGCCGGGCCGCGCTCGGGCCCACAGAACCGGACCTCGACATACATGCCCTTCACCAGAGGCGGCTTCTCGGGCGGGCGGGCGCGCCCGTAGGGATCCGCGACTACGACAACGACGCCGACCGTCCGCGTGCGAGGGTCGATTGCCTCGCTCATACGGTCGACACGCGCCGGCCAGGTTGCCGTCGCCCCGGCACCGCGAAGGCGGACTTGAGCGCGCAGGTTGAGGGCCTCGATCGCCTCGCCGACGCGGCCGACCGAACCAAGATCGAGGTCGAGATTCGGGTCGATCAGGGTGCGGAACTGCTCGATGGGAACTTCCGCCTCGACCTCGGTGGCGGCAATCGAGTCGCCCTCCATCAGGGTCTCGCCAACCTGCACGACCTGACCAGTCTCCGCGGGCGTTCCGGCGACCCGCAGATCGAAGGGGGCGGTGATCACCGTGTGCTGCAGATCCCGGCGGGCGCGGGCGAGCCGCGATTGCTCCCGCTCGAGTTCGGCCTTCAGCCGACGCCTCTCTGCGGGGACACGCGTGAGCGTGTTGTCGAGATCCTGCACCGCGAGCCGTTGCTGGAGAAACTCGCGCTCCTGCCGGTCGACAGCGGCCTCGGAGACCGTTCCACGGTCAAGAAGTGTCTTTTGGCGCTCGAGTTCGGCCTTCGCGAGGGCAAGGCGGTCGCGTTCAATCCGGACGAGCCGCTCTGTGTTGTCCTTCCGGGCCTCGAGCTCGGCAAGCGCCGCCTCTGCGGCGGCGATCGCGGCCTCGGCTTCACGGATGGCGAGCTCCGGGCCGGTCGGGTCGATACGAAAGAGCTCCGCACCCGCGCGGATCAACGCACCGGATTGGAGTTCCGGATGCGTGGCAACGATCTCACCTCCGACCTCCGGGACGGCGCGCCAGACGCGGGCCGGGCGCGCCTCGCCGTAACCGCTTGCACGAGGAACGTAGCTGATTCCCGGTATCGCAATGACCGTCGCCGGCACGGGCTGCTCGTCACGCTTCGACAGATCTGGACCGGCGCGCTGGGCCATGAACCAAGCGGCCAACACGACAGCGGCCGCCAGCGGCAGGAGCAGTGCGAGAACGCGGAGGACAAGACGTCGCGGCAAAGCAGCCTCACGAGGCTTTGAACTTGACAACTTCCATAGATCGCGCCAATCAGTTAGTCAACACTAACTTTCTGACAAGCAAAACCCTCAGTTTCCTTATATGTATGCCCATCGCCTTCGCAAAGCAGAGTTAGCAGATCGTAGCATGACACGACCAGCATCAAGGCAACGCAAGACTGGAGCCGAGCGACGGCAGGAGATCCTCGCCGCGATGCTGGCGATGGCGGGCGAGGAAGGCACTGAAAAAGTTACCACCCGTGCGCTTGCGGCGCGGCTCGAGATCTCCGAGCCGGCCCTTTACCGCCATTTTCCTGGCGGCAAGGCCGAGATGTGGCG
>JBEPXW010000131.1:0-5482 GCA_041641715.1 Pseudomonadota bacterium | reverse complement strand
AGGTCGTTCTGGCGCCTCCCGGCGCCCTCGCCGACCGCTGGGCGCGGCGGCTGCCCGACCCGGTGGTCGGCGCAGCGTCGGGCTGGATGCGGGTGCGCCAGCGGGCGAAGCAGCGCGGCGTGGAGCTGGCGCTGGTGGTCTCGGATCATGCCGACTGGGACGAGCTGACCGCCACGATCCGCGAGACGGGCGCCGGGGAGGTCTGGGTGACCCACGGCGAGGAACAGGCGCTGATCCACTGGTGCGCCGGGCAGGGAATCGAGGCCCGGGCGCTCTCGCTCGCCGGCATGGGCGAGGAGGACGCGGGGTGACCGGCCGTCGCCCGTGCGGCCGGGGCTAGGGGCGGATCATGCAGCCCTTCGCCCGGCTTCTCGAGCGGCTCGTCTTCACCCGCGCGCGCAACGCGAAGCTGCGCCTCATGGCCGGCTACTTCGCGGCGACGCCGGACCCCGACCGCGGCTGGGCGCTGGCGGCGCTGGCCGGCGAGCTGGAGATCGCGGCGGTCACGCCGTCGCGCATCCGGGGCGTGGTCGAGCGGCGCGTGCACCCGGTCCTCTTCGCCCTCTCCTACGACTTCGTCGGCGACCTCGCCGAGACGGTGGCGCTGATCTGGCCCGAGGCGGGCGGCGCGGCGCCCGCGCCGCGTCTCTCCGAGGTGGTCGAGCGGCTCGCCGGGGCGGGACCGGTGGCGGCCCTGGCCGAGGTGGAAGGACTCTGCGACCGGCTCGGCGCCTCCGAGCGGCTGGCGCTCATCAAGCTCGCGACCGGGGGCCTCCGCGTCGGCGTCTCGGCACGGCTGGCGCGCACCGCGCTCGCCGAGTGGAGCGGACGCGAGGTGGCCCGGATCGAGGAGCTGATGAGCGCCATGGCGCCCCCTTACGAGGGGCTGTTCCGGTGGCTCGAGGGCGGGGCGGAGCCCGAGGTCGACCTGCGCCTCGCCTTCCGGCCGATGATGCTGGCGAACCCGCTGGACGAGGCGCGGCTCGAGGAGATGGACCCCGCGGCCTACGCGGCGGAGTGGAAATGGGACGGCATCCGCATCGAGGCGGTCGCCTTCGGCGGCGAGCGGCGGCTGGGGCGCAAGCAGGTAAGCGCGCAGCTCCTGGCCGACTGCCCGGCGCATCTGAGGCTCTACGACATCCTGCACGACGGCACGGAGGACGTCCGCGCGTTGCCGTTCGAGGCGCGGCGCGAGCGGCTCGAGGCGTGGCTGGCGCGGAACGTACCACAGCGGACGGACCTCTCGGCGCCGATCCCGTTCCGCGACTGGGCGGAGCTCGCCGCGCTCCGGGCGGAGGCGCGCGACCTCTCGGAGGAGGGGCTGATGCTGAAGCGCCGCGACAGCGCCTATGTCGGCGGCCGCCCCGTCGGCCCCTGGTTCAAATGGAAGCGCGATCCGCTCACCGCCGACTGCGTGCTGGTCTACGCCCAGCGCGGCCACGGCAAGCGGAGCTCCTATTACTCGGACTTCACCTTCGCCGCCTGGCGGGACGGCGCCGACGGCCCCGAGCTGGTCCCGGTCGGCAAGGCCTATTCCGGCTACACCGACGAGGAGCTCGTGGCGCTCGACCGCTGGGTGCGGCGCAACACGGTCGAGCGCTACGGGCCTGTCCGCGCGGTCGCGCCGGGGCTCGTGGTCGAGCTGGCCTTCGACGCGGTGCAGCGCTCGACGCGGCACAAGTCGGGCATCGCCATGCGGTTTCCGCGCGTGCGCCGCATCCGGTGGGACAAACCGGTGGCCGAGGCGGACCGACTCGACACGCTCGAGGCGCTCATTCCGGAGGGCGGTTAGGAAAGAATCCACCGCTCCGCCCGCACATTAAGCATTCCCGTTGCGCCGCGGGCGGGCCGCGCCGTAGTGTGGCGTGATTGTATGTGTGGAGTTCCGTATGCCGCTTCTGCATTTCCGTAAGCCGCCGCGGGTGGTCGAGCATTTCGGCACCAACCCGGTTCCGGGCCCGTATCCGGAGCGGCTAGAGGCACTTTTCCCGCGCGCGCTCTCGGACACCGCCATCGCCGAGATCCGGAGCTGGGAGGGCTATGCAGCGACGCCGCTGGCGAGCCTCGACCGCCTCGCCGGAGCCTTGGGGCTTGGCGCGGTGCTGTACAAGGACGAGAGCGCGCGCTTTGACCTCGGCTCGTTCAAGGCGCTCGGCGGGGCCTACGCGGTGGCCCGCCTGCTCGCGGACAGGCTCGGGATGACGACGGCCGAGCTGCGGTCAGGGCGCGCGCGCGACCGGGCGCGGGAAATCATGGTGACGACCGCGAGCGCCGGCAACCACGGCCGCTCGGTTGCCTGGGGCGCCCGGATGGCCGGCTGCCCCTGCCGGGTTTACGTCCATGCGGGTGTCTCGAGCGGGCGCACGGCGGCGATCGAGGCTCTCGGCGCCGAGGTGGTACGGATCGACGGCAGCTATGACGACGCCGTCCGGATCTGCGCCGGCGAGTCGGCGACGAAAGGCTGGTTCGTCGTCTCGGACACCTCCTACGAGAATTACCTGCAGGTGCCGCGCCAGGTCATGGCGGGCTACACGCTGCTGGCAGCGGAGGCGCTGGAACAGGTCCGGGCGCCGATCACGCACCTCTTCGTCCAGGCCGGCGTCGGCGGGCTGGCGGCGGCGCTGGCGGCGCGCTTCTGGATGGAGATGGGCGAGAACCGGCCGCGGCTGGTGATCGTCGAGTCCGAGCACGCCGCCTGCATGATGGCGAGCGCGCGGCGCGGCCGCGCCACCCCGGTGCGGGTGCGCACGGAGTCCGTGATGGGCGGCATGTCGGCCGGGGCGCCCTCGCTGATTGCCTGGGAGATCGTGCGACGGGCGGCGGCGCACTTCGTGACGGTCCCGGACGCGCCGGTGGGCGCTGCGATGCGGCTGCTCGCCTCGGGTGACGCGGGGGAGCGCCCGCTCGAGGCGGGGGAATGCGCGGCCGCCGGCGTGCTGGCCCTGATCGGAGCCGGATGCAACGAACCCCTGCGCCGGGCCATGGGCCTCGACGGCGAGTCCCGCGTCTTGCTGATCGGCACCGAGGGTGCGACGGACCCGGAGACCTACCGCAAACTGGTCGGCTGGCCGCCCGGCGCGCCGCCCTCCGGTGCTGGTTGACACGCCTCGCCGGACGGGGCGTGTGTCGGCCCAGGGAACGCGTTCACTCGGCGGCCGCCCGAGACCCTGCGGCGCTGAGATCGACCGTGGCGAGCCGCTCGAGGCGACCGTCCTGCTGCTCGGCCCAGTGCGCCTTGTTGAGCACGCCGCCGTCGCGGCGGACGGCGGTGACGGTCTCAAGATCAGCGTCGGCGACGACCCAGACCGGGCGGTTCATCTCGCCGAGCGCGAGGACGCCGGTCATGGGGAAGCCGCGGTCGGGCGGGCAGAAGATGCCGGCCGCGCCGGTGGTGACGTCGATCGCCTCGTTCCAGTCCGCCCGGCCGACGGTCGGCGCCTGCACGGTGATGCACTGGCCCTCGAGCGCGCGAGCCCGGGCACCGATGCGCACGCGGGAGTAGCCCGAGAGCGCCTCGGTGCAGGAAGGGACGAGCACGATCTCGGCCCCGGCCTCCACCATGGCACGGCCGATCAGCGGAAACTCCACGTCGTAGCAAATGGCGATGGCGAGGCGACCGAGCGTCGACTCGAAGAGGCGGATCGTGCGGCCCGGCTGGATGTGAAAGACCTCACGCTCGTAGCGCGTCATGATGAGCTTGTCCTGCACACCGATGGCGCCATCGGGGGTGACGAGACGGGCACGATTGACCGCGCGGCCCTCGTCGTCGCGGACCAGCGCGCTGCCGGCGCAGATGTGGACGCGGTGCTCGGCCGCGAGACGGGCGTGGAGAGCATCGGCCTCCGCCAGCCAGGTCGTTTGTGCCTCGACGCAGCGAACGAGATCGGCCGCGGTCTCGCGGCCCTCGAAGGTGGCAAGCTCGAGACCGGCCCATTCCGGAAAGACCAGCAGCTCCGCCCCCCGCGCGACGGCATCCTCGACCCAGGCGACCAGCTTGTGTTCGTAGGCGGACCAGCTGGCGAGGTACTCGCAGGGATAGGCGGCGGCGGCGATCCGGACCATCAGAGCGCTCTCATCCAGAACTGCATGGGCTTCTCCGTCTCCATGGTAGCGCCGACGTCGCGCCATGGGAACGCGGCAATCAGGCCCTCCAAGCGGCAATAGCCACGCTTCTCCCAGACGGGGTCGAGCGCGCGGTAGTCCGCAGGCTTCATTGGGTGATCGTGCGGCCGGACGACGGCGCAGAATGCGGCGTGCCGGCGACCGAGCGCGCGGCCATGCGCCTCGCGGTGATCGAAGAAGGCGTGGCCCACGCCGCGGCCGCGGTACGCGGGCAGCAGAACCGACTCGCCGAGGTAGAGGATGTCCTCGAGGTGGTGGCCGCGCTCGGCGAAGGGCGCGGCGAAGGCGGCGGCGTGGTCCTCCATGGGCGCGGCGGTGGCGGCGCCGACGAGGCGCCCGCCGTCGAAGGCCCCGACGACCAGGGCCCCGGGGCTCTCGGCATAGGCGGCGAGATAGCGCGCCTCGTAGTCCGCGTCGCCGTCATAGAGATACGGGTAGGCGCGGAAGACCCGGATGCGGAGATCGGCAACAGTCGGAAGAGCGGCGACGAGAGCCTCGCCGGTGAGGGCCGCGACGCGCAGGGGGCTGTCGGTCCGGTCGGTCATGGAGCCTTTCCCGGTTGCGCCGCCTCGACCGGATCGGCGAGGCGAGGTCGGCCGGTGGCCGTGACGGTAACTGTGGCCTCGACGAGGAGGCGCTTGCCCTCGACCTCGGCGTCGCGGACGTCGGCAGCGACCGCGACGTGGACATCCGAGGCGCCGGCTGCGGCGGCGTCGGCGCGGACGAGCCCCTCGAGGGCGTCAGCCGCAGCGCTGCGGGCCTCGTCGAACTCGTCGAAGTCCCGGGCGCCGTCGGGGAGGTGGACCCGGACGCGACCGTCATCCGGGCAGGTAACGCTGGTGGAGCGCGTGATGCGGACCTGGCCCACGACGGCGCCGATCGCGTTGGCCACGCCAGCGTGCTCGGGGATAACGCGCTCGGCCCCGACGAGCGCGGCGACGTCGCCGTAATAGGCCGGGGCCGGGGCGCCGAGGCCGATCAGCGGGACGGACAGGGAAAGGCGCGGGCGCACGAGACCCGCGTGGCGGTCGAGCGCCGCCCTGGCGAGGAAGCTCCGGCTGGGCTCGGGGCGGGCGAAGCCATCCTCGGCAAAGGCGGTGTCGAGGACCGCCTCGGCCGAGCGGCGGACGAGGGTGTCGATGACGCGCCGGGCAAGCACGCGGGCGTCCGGCGCGACCGCGCGGCCGTCATTGCCGCGGCTGCGGGCGAATAGGTGGGCGGCCTTCTCCGCCGCGTGACCGTCCCAGGCGTCGTGAAGACCGAGAACGTGGGCAGCATCAGACGGCGTCAGCGCCGAGACCATGACGATGCCGCGCGCGACGAGCCGCTTCAGGGCCGTGCGCAGGAGGCGGCTGCGGAG